>NZ_JBAWHG010000014.1:0-91351 GCF_049593655.1 Chlorobium sp. | reverse complement strand
TCGCAGGATGGTGGTGGAAAGGATCGAAAGATTCGAGCAATCAGGTTTCCTCCGCAGGCCGGTCGATTATTTCAGATGGACAAGGGTTTTGGCGATCCGGTCGCGCAGGCCGGGCGAGACGGCTGTTTCGTCGGCATATTGTTTCCATTGTGCTACCGTTGCATTGATTTCGTCGATTACTTCCGATGCCTTTTTGTTTTTGATTGATCTGCCGATTTCAAGAAGGTCCTCTCTGGTAATGTCCGTCCGTTTTCCGTTGATGCTCAGGGCATGCTGGCTTACCCATCGATGATCGGGCTGGTATGCGTGGCAGAGGTCATAGGCCGGAGCCAGTTCCCACCGGGCATCCTTTTTCAGCCGGAACGAAAAGTTTTTGGTGTGGTCGTCGCAGTTCCGGGCCGCCACGTTGAAAACCATTCTTCTGAACATCTGCTCGGCTTCGGGATAGGTCAGTTTCAGTTCGCGCATGGTCTGAAAAAGCTGCTCATAGCTGAAACTCGTTACCGAGTTGTAGTCGAAGTGCTTCAGTGCGCTGAAGGTCTGTATGTGATGTTTCGTTGAACCGCCTTCCCGGTCGAAGCGTTTGGTCATAAAGTGGGCCCGGCCGTTTTCTTCCAGCAATCGTGACGGCATCATGGTTATGCCGCAGGCTGTGGCCATGTTGCAATACGCCATTTCAACCCTTCCATAGCCGTGGCTCGCGCCCAACTGTATGTCGCTCACTCCGTCCAGCTTGACGAGCCAGTGCTCGAAGCCTTTGGGGGCAGAGGCCTGACCTGATCGGACCTCCCCTGTTTTTTCGTTGTACGCAATGACGGCCTTCGGCCTTGCTCCGCCGGCAGACGTGCCGATACGGAGCAGTTCCGGTATGGCTTTTTCCTCGTCCGTCCTGAAGTTGGCGGCAAAAGCCTCTTTTCCGGAGAGCATTTTTTTTGCCATGTCCACCAGACTCTCTATCTCGACGGCGAAGGTGCGTTTGCTCTCTTTCATGGTGGCGGGCTGAAACTCAAGGGCGCCCATACCCCGGGTTCCGATGAAGCAGAGCATCTCCACCGGATTCATGCTGTCCTGCGGACGGCCCTGCCGGGCAAGCCACTGGTTGATCAGTTCGTTTCCGTACCGGTCCGGCAGCACGTCCGCCAGTAAGCCGGGCAAGCCCCTGAAGGAGTCCAGGGCAGGTTCGGCCTTTTTGCGCAGGGCCGGAAAACTGTAGATGTTTCTGGTACCCGAAACCGGCATTTGCAGGGGAGCGATATCCCATCCCTTCGATTTGAAGCCGGGATCATATTCAAACGCAGCCAGTCCTGCGGCATCGTTCCATGCCACCGCGCCGGCCAGCTCTCCCCATATGCTCACTTCCGCTACGTTCATGTTTCACCATTCATGTTCCGCTGCATTTCCGCCTTTTTTTCCTCGCGCCCGCTGCCGTTTCTCTTTCTGCATTCTGGCCATCGCGAGCGGGCTGATGCGCTGCTCCACCACAAACGCCTCCATTACCTGCAGCTGGTCCAGTACCCGGAGCACCTGAATCAGGGTGCCGAGGGTAACCGCTTCGCCTCTTTCCAGCAGGCTCAGGGTCGAGCGGCTGATGCCGGCGGCATGAGCCAGTTCGTCCTGGGTTTTATTCTGCTCCATGCGGTGGTGCCTTACAAAAGCCCCGATATGTCCGACCAGCGCCTTGTCGCTCATTGACGGCCATTTTGTGAGCGAATAATCAGTCATAACGTTGCTTTTTTATTGGTAATGCATGAGTCGTCATTCGTAATGTATTGTTTTTCCGCTTGAAAGTATAATGTTTGAACGTTTTTTCATTCGCTATTGTGTTGAAATGATCTCTATGCGTGATTTTTAATTCATAATAACCGGTTAATTGTCTGTTTTCTGATCAGGCCATTCATCGGAATGCTTCCGGGTGCTTCGGGGATTTTTTTTTGAAACCCCTTTTTTTTCTCCACGAAATGTCTCCGGATAGCGTTATGATTATATAATGACGATTGTTGAACACCTGAAAGGAGTAGCGGCTATGACAGAGAAAAAGATTGCGGTTATCGTTGGGAGTCTGCGGAGGGACTCTTTCAACAGAAAAATGGCCAAGGCTCTCGCAGCGCTTGCGCCCGCTTCGCTGAAGCTTGAGGTAATAGAGATCGCCGGGCTTCCGCTTTACAACGAGGACATCGAAACCGACCCGCCACCTGTGGCATGGAATGCATTCCGTGCACAGATTGCGGCTAGCGACGGGGTACTCTTCGTTACGCCGGAGTACAACCGGTCGGTGCCTGCCGCGTTGAAAAATGCCATCGACGTGGGGTCGCGCCCATACGGCAAGAGCGTCTGGAACGGCAAGCCGGGGGCGGTGATGAGTGTTTCGCCGGGAGCGATCGGCGGGTTCGGCGCGAACCATCACCTGCGCCAGTCGCTGGTGTTCCTGAACGTCCCTGCCATGCAGCAGCCCGAGGCGTATATCGGCAACGTCGCGAACCTGTTCGACGAGAGCGGCAATCTTGCGAGCGACTCGTTCAGGGAGTTCGCCGTGAAGTTCATGCAGGCGTTCGCGGCCTGGGTTGAAACCGGCACCGGCAGCAAGTGAGTTTTTCAGGAAAAGAAAACGTAAAGAGGGGGGTTCGATGAGTGTTTCAAAGGCGTTTGCCCTGTTCATGCAGGAAGCTCCGGCGCATGCCGAAGCCTGGATGCAGGCGGCAAAGGCGCTGGATGCCGCCAGCGCGCTCGACAGGAAGACGGAGGAACTGGCATATGTGGCGGTTCTTGCCGCTACCGGCAATACATCGGGGATCCCCTTCCATGTGCTTTCCGCCAAATCTCACGGCGCCTCGCGTGAGGAGGTGGTGAGCGCGGTTCTTATAGGCCTGCCTGCCGCAGGAGCGGTGGTGATAGGCGCACTTCCTCCAGCGCTGGAGGCTTACGACGGGGAGGGGCGGTAGCGGCCCCGGTGACCGGGTCTTTTACTCGATTCCGGTTACCGCGCCCTCCAGATCGTAGGGCGTCGAGTCGGTAATCATCGCGCGGCAGAACATGCCGGGCCGGACGTCGAAACCGGCGGTTTCGAGTATGCATTCGTTATCCACTTCCGGGGCGTCGTACTGGGTGCGGCCGACGGCCATATCCTCGTCCACCTGATCGACGAGCACCACGATTTCCCTGCCTTCGAACTCCCGGTTCTTCTCCTGCGAAATGGCTTCCTGCAATTCCATCAGTTCGGCCACGCGATCCTGCTTCTCTTCGGGGCTTACATCGTCTTCGAGCCGGAATGCGGGCGAGTACTCCTCGTGGCAGTAGGGGAAGCAGCCGAGCCGCTCGAAGCGGGTCTCTTCGACGAACCGCAGCAGTTCCTCGAACTCCTCCCTGGTTTCGCCGGGGTAGCCGGCGATCATGGTGGTGCGGAGCCGGATGTCAGGGTTGCGTCGACGGATCTCTTCGAGCAGCCGAATGGTTTCTTTCTTGTCGATACCCCGGTTCATCGAGCGAAGGATGCGGTCGTTGCAGTGCTGCAGCGGCATGTCAAGATAGTTGCACACGTTCTCGCGCTCGCGCATGGTGTCGATCACCTCCATCGGAAAGTTCAGCGGGTAGGCGTAGAGCAGGCGGATGTGCCGGAACTCCATATCGGAGAGGCGGAGCACGAGATCGTTCAGGAGCGGCTTGCCCCCGAGGTCGCAACCGTAGACGCTGATGTCCTGAGCTATGAGGTTCAGCTCACGCACTCCCGCCTCCTTCAGGAGCGCGGCTTCGCGCAGAAGCTGTTCCAGCGGCTGGCTCCGGTAGCGACCCCGGATTTTCGGGATCGAGCAGAAGGAGCACTGCCGGTTGCACCCTTCGGCGATCTTCAGAAACGCGTAGTGGGGCGGTGTAAGCAGCATGCGCCGGTCGAGCAGCTCCTCGCGGTACCCGGCTCCGATAGCCTGGAGCACTTCGGGAAGTTCGCGGGTGCCGAAGAACCCGTCCACCTCGGGCATCTCCTCCCCCAGTTCTTTCCGGTAAAGCTCCGGCAGGCATCCCATCACGAAAACCTTTTGCACCGCTCCATCCTGCTTTTTCCGGATGGCAGCGAGGGTTTCGGCTATGGACTCCTCCTTGGCGTCCTGGATGAAACCGCAGGTGTTGATGAGGATGATTTCGGCGTCGTCGGCAACCTCTGTAAAGGTCATGCCGCTTGCGGCGGCCTGGGCCATCAGCCGTTCGGAATCGACGGTGTTTTTCGAGCAGCCGAGGCTCAGGAGAAAGATGTTTCGCATGGTTAACTCTGGGTGTTGCCGTTGAACTCGCGGAGAAATTCCTCCTTCCATGCCGTGAAGGCGCCGTTCTGTATCGCTGACCGGGCGGTGGCCGTGAGCCACATGAAGAAGGAGATATTCTGCATGGTGCAGAGCGTGAGTCCGAAAATTTCCCCAACGTTCAGGAGGTGGCGGATGTAGGCGCGGGAGTAGCTGCGGCACACATCGTTCGGGAAGCCTTCGTCGATGGACCGGAAATCCTCGGCGTATTTCGCGGAGCGGAGGTTCATGGCGCCTTTGCGGGTGTAGACCCGGCCGTTGCGCCCTTCGCGGGTGGGGATCACGCAGTCGAACATGTCGATGCCTCGTTCGATGGCGTTGAGGATGTTTTCCGGCGTGCCCACGCCCATCAGATATCGGGGCTTGTGCTCCGGAAGCAGGGTGTGCGAGAGTTCGAGCACCCGATACATCGCTTCGGCGGGTTCTCCTACCGCCATGCCGCCCACCGCGTAACCGTCGAAGTCGAGATCCACGAGCGCCTTCGAGGATATGGTGCGCAAATCCGCATGCACGCCTCCCTGCGTGATGCCGAACTGATACTGCTCATGCCCGTAAAGCGGTGAGGTCCCGAGAAAGTGTTTTCTGGCGCGTTCGGCCCATCGCAGGGTGAGCTCCCCGGACTTTTCCACATAGCTGCGCTCCGCGGTGGATGGGGGGCACTCATCGAGCGGCATCATGATGTCGCTGCCGATGATGCGCTGCGTATCCACAACGTTTTCCGGTGTGAACTGCAGCTTCGAGCCGTCTATGTGCGACTTGAAGGTGACCCCTTCCTCGGTGATCTTGCGAAGGTCGGAGAGCGAGTAGACCTGGTAGCCGCCGCTGTCGGTCAGGAGCGGGCCGTTCCAGTTCATGAACCGGTGCACGCCGCCGGCCTTGCGGATGATATCGTTGCCTGGCTTCAGGTAGAGGTGGTAGGTGTTGGCCAGAATGATGCGGACGTTGAGGCCTTCAAGAAGATCGGTCGGCACGGACTTCACGCTGGCCCTCGTACCTACCGGCATGAAGATCGGGGTCGGGATGGTGCCGTGATCCGTATGGAGTACCCCGCATCGCGCGGCGGATTGCGGATCGGTGGCGGTGACGCTGAATTGCACGCTCATGACGGTTTTAAGTGGTACCCGAAAGGGTTGAAACCGCCAATCTAACGACTTTTTGCGGGAAGAAAAAAACGGAGGCGCCCGGATAGCACCGAAGAGCCGAAAAGATAGGCTACCAGTCGTAGCCGAGCATGCGCAGAATGCGCTGGGCGTCCTTGTCGCCAAGCCGGGCGGCGGTGCGGGCATCGTTGAGCGCTCCTTCCCTGTCGCCGATCTTGCGTTTGGCCGCGGCTCTGCTGCCGAAGATTTTCGCTACGCCGGGCGCCAGTTCGGCGGCATTGTTGTAATCCTCGATGGCGCCCTGATAGTCGCCGCTGTGGTATTTGTCCTTGCCGCTCCAGTAGTAATCTTCCGATGTTTTCGGCCCTCCGGCGCCGTCGGCGGCCGAGAGCAGAAAGCTGAGCAGGAGGATAATGACCGGTATGCGGGTTCCTGTATGATTCATCATGGCGGTCCGGTCGTCTCTATGGCTTTTCTTAATGATACGTATCGTTCAACATTGACAAAAGGTTATTTTTCTGGATCATTACGCGCTTTTATTGCATTTCCTGAACCTTCAGGGGCAGTGCCCCGATGTAATACGCCGCCCGGAAGGTTCTTTTCAATGCCGGGAAAGCAAGGTTCTTTTCTTATTTTCCCTGAAATCATCTGCGTGTCGTTATGGCGGCCCGTATCAACCTTAAATCATGTATCGATGAACGTTCTGGTTACCGGAGCTGCGGGTTTTATCGGATTCCATGTCTGCCAGCGTCTTCTCGGAAGAGGGGATACCGTCACAGGTCTCGACAATCTCAACGACTACTACGATGTGAGCCTGAAAGAGGCCCGGCTCAGGCTTCTCGAGCCGCACGCGAATTTCCGGTTCGTGAAAACCGATCTTGCAGACCGGCAGGGCATCGAAGAGCTTTTCCGTACGGGTAAGTTCGATAAAGTGATCAACCTTGCGGCCCAGGCAGGAGTGCGCTACTCGCTGCAGAATCCTCACGCCTATGTCGAAAGCAATCTGCTGGGTTTTCTGAACATTCTCGAAGGATGCCGCCACAACGACGTCGCCCATCTTGTGTACGCTTCGTCGAGTTCGGTGTACGGGGCCAACGAAACCATGCCGTTTTCCGTGCATGACAATGTCGATCACCCGCTCTCTCTCTATGCGGCCAGCAAGAAAGCCAACGAGCTGATGGCGCACACCTACAGCCATCTCTACAATATTCCAGCAACCGGACTTCGCTTCTTTACCGTCTACGGTCCCTGGGGACGCCCTGATATGGCGCTTTTTCTTTTTACCGACGCCATCCTGAACAACCGCCCGATCAAGGTGTTCAACTATGGCAACCACCGGCGCGATTTCACCTACATCGACGACATCGTCGAGGGAGTGATCCGCACGCTCGATCACAATGCCGAAAGCAATCCGGATTGGTCGGGGCTGCATCCCGATCCCGGTTCGAGCCGTGCGCCCTGGAAGGTGTACAATATCGGCAACAGCAAACCCGTCAACCTGATGGACTACATCGGAGCGCTCGAACGGCAGCTCGGCAGGACAGCGGAAAAGGAGTTTCTTCCCATGCAGCCGGGCGATGTGCCCGATACCTATGCCGATGTCGAGCAGCTCATGCAGGATGTGCACTACAAGCCCGAAACGCCCGTCGAGGAAGGGGTGCGGCGGTTCGTGGCGTGGTACCGCGACTACTACGGCATCGCCTGAACGGAAAGGGTATAGCTGCTCGAAGGGCCCTCGGTCCTCAGAGCGAGCGCACCTGAGCGAACCAGGGCTATAAGTCGCTCCCTGGCTTCCGCCAGCGGGATTCCCGCCATCTCTCCGTATTCGCCAGCGGTGATCTGCCGGTTCTGCTGCAGGTAGCCGAGCAGCATTTTCTCGGCGACGCCGAACGAGAGCTTCAGCGGATTTTTTTTCGACTGCATCAGGGTTATCCGGTCGTCGCACAGCGCCCGGTTGCGGCTCCCTTCGCGGATATAGACCCGCTTTTCCGTCACGGACTTTCCGGTGTGCGGGTCCCTGGTCTGTTCGATGTGGGAGTGCGGTTTGTCGGGGCTTTCGGGAACCAGCACCATGAGTACCAGCCTTCGCTTGAACTCCTCGTGGTAGATCTCGATTTCCGGTTCCGGATCGATGTGCAGTTTAACCCCTTCATCGACTATTTCAAGGATCTCTTTTTCGCTGTGGATGCCAACGATCCGTTTGTCGTCATCCACGCCGATGAGAATGACGCCTCCTGCGGTATTGGCGAAAGCCGTAATGGGTTTGGCGATTTTTGAGGGCGAGTGCACGAGCCTTTTGAACTCGGTCTGCCCGTTTTCACCCTCCGCTACGAGTTCGGAGAGGGAGAGCTGCTGGAAACGGCTGCGGATAGGGGTCATGAGGTCCGGGTCAGGATGTTGAGGGGAGACCGTCTGCCTTTTTGCATCCCGACTGATGCATCGCGCGACGTTTGGAATCCCCGTGTACTGCGTTGAACCACGTCTCAATATAATCATGAAAGTATGGATTCAGCGTGTCAGGACAGTTGTGGAGCGGTGTTTTTTTGCGGTTTTGCAACATTTTCCCCGGTATCCGTGCATGTCTCCTGATTCGTCAGCCGGTTTCGTGTGTAATCCGGAATTATCCTTACCTTTACCGTATTACGCGGCATCCCGAGGGTATCCTTTCATGAACCTTGTCAGCATCCCGGATATGAGGGTATCACGTACTTGTTTCGAAAAGCATGTTCCGGTCATGGTTTTTCCCATGCCTGATCCCGATGATGCGCCGGAGCCTGGCAATCCTGTCGATGCTCCTGAACCGAATCCCGACGATGCGCCGGAGCCAGGCAACCCTGACGATGCTCCTGAGCCGAATCCTGATGATGCGCCGGAGCCTGGCAGCCCTGACGATGTTCCTGAACCGGACCCTGACAACGCTCCGGAACCGTTGTGGCCCTGGAAGGATTGCCGGGGCCGTTATGCCCGGAATGTCCGGGGATTTCCCAAAAGATTAGCTGGTTGATACAATGCAGTGTCGCGGACACACGAAATCCGGAAAGCCGTGTCGCAATGAGGCTGGAGCAAACGGATATTGTCGTCTTCATGGCGGCAAGCCATCCGGCAGGGCAAGCAGACGGAAGCCTGCTGCAAATCAGACGAACATGAAGCAGGAACAGAGTCCGGTGCGTGCCAGCGCTACAACAGGCTGGTTGCTGCTTATCATTGTTCTGGCTGTGCTGTACGGGGCGGCAACCGGGGATTGGAGTGAAATAGGAAAATTGCTGGGCTGGTAAGGCCTGATCGAGGCGCTGCTGAGCGTGCTTTTCCGGTCAGGCAGCGGAAAACTGAAAACCACAAATCAAAAAAACCCCGGTATGCGTCGGGGTTTTTTTGATTTGTCTGTGGAATATCCTTCGGCTCATTCCGGCTTCAGGTGCGGGAAGAAAATGACGTCGCGGATCGATTCCTGTCCGGTGATCAGCATAACCATGCGGTCGATGCCGATGCCGAGTCCGGCGCAGGGGGGCATGCCGTATTCCAGCGCGCGGAGGAAGTCCTCGTCCACCACCATGGCCTCTTCGTCGCCGCGAAGACGCAGTTTCGCCTGCGCTTCGAGGCGCTCGCGCTGGATGACCGGGTCGTTCAGTTCCGAAAAGGAGTTGCAGAGTTCCTTGCCGCCGGCGATCAGCTCGAACCGCTCGACGAAGCCTGGTTTCGAGCGGTGTTCCTTGGCGAGCGGCGACATTTCGGTAGGGTAGTCGGTAATGAAGGTCGGCTGGATGAGCTTCGGCTCGACAAATTCGCCGAAGATTTCATCGATGATTTTTCCTGCGCCGATTTTCGGATCGAGTTCCAGACCGAGATCCTTGGCCGCCGAACGCAGCTCGCTTTCGTTTTTGCCGCTGACGTCCACATTGCAGTACTCCTTTATGGCGTCGACGATGCTCAGCCGCCTGAAGGGCGGTTCAAGGGATATGTCGTTGCCGAGGAAGCTCGTTACGTGCGTTCCGTTGACACTGAGGGCTGTGCGGTAGAGCAGCTCCTCGACAAGCTCCATCATCCAGTTGTAGTCCTTGTAGGCCACGTAGAGTTCGACCTGGGTGAATTCGGGGTTGTGGAACCGGTCGATGCCTTCGTTGCGGAAATCCTTGGCGAACTCGAAAACACCGTCGAAGCCGCCCACGATCAGCCGTTTGAGGTAGAGCTCGTTGGCGATGCGCAGGTAGAGCTGCATGTCGAGCGCGTTGTGATGGGTCGTGAACGGCCTTGCCGCGGCTCCTCCGTAGATCGGCTGCAGAATCGGGGTTTCGACTTCGAGCCACCCCTTCGCGGAGAAGAACTGGCGCATGAAGCTCACGATCGCCGAGCGCCGGATGAAGGTGTCGCGGACTTCGGGGTTGACGATCAGATCGACGTAACGCTGCCGGTAGCGAAGTTCCTTGTCGCTGAAGGCGTCGTACACAACTTTCTGGCCATCTACCTCTTTCTCCTTGGCGACCGGGATGGGGCGAAGCGATTTGCTGAGCAGTTCGAACTGACGGGCGTGCACGGAAACCTCTCCCGTTTTTGTTCTGAAGCTGTAGCCTTCGACTCCCACGATGTCGCCGATGTCGAGCAGTTTGAAGGTGCTGTAGGCACTCTCTCCCACTTCGTCTTTTTTCAGATAGATCTGGATGCGGCCTTTCGAATCCTGCAGGTGGAAAAACGATGCTTTGCCCATCTTGCGGATGGTCATGATCCTTCCAGCTACCGATACCGGCCGCTGTTCTTCCTCGCGGAAGGTTTCAATGATATCGGTCGAAGCGGCCGTTACGTCGAATTGGCAGGGGTAGGGATTGACCCCTGATTCCATGAGGTGCAGACGCTCGTCGTAACGGCGCTGCATCTGGTCGTTGAGGGAAAGCTGCGGTTGTTCCTGGTTCTGGTTCTCTTTCGGCATGATGGCGGTTGAAATGAATAAAGGTGTTTTGCTGTGCTGAAGACTCCGGCACTCCGATGGTCGGCGCCGCTATGATACGCTTGTTTTGTACCAGATTCCCGGAATGGTACGGATTTTCTGGAAGAACGAACGGTATGCCCTGCGGGAGAAGACGTCGTAGCCGTTCTTTTCGATGGCCTTGAGGATGTTGCAGTAGTTCCTGCTGCTGACCATGACGGCGAACCGGCTCTCTTTTTCAAGCATGGGAATGCCTTTTTCGGCGGAACGGTAGTAGCTTCTTGCCCGTTCGATCTGGAACTTCATCAGTTCGAGGAAGTTGTCGTTCATGGTTTTTTTCATGAACTCCTCCTCGCTGTAGTTGAACCGCTTCAGATCCTCCATGGGAAGGTAAATTCTTCCGCGGTCGATATCCTCGCCGATATCACGCAGGATGTTGGTGAGCTGCATGGCGATGCCGAGTTCGATGGCATGCTGCAGCGCCTGCCGGTCGCTGTAGCCGAAAATTTCGGAAGTCATGAGCCCGACGACCGAGGCGACCTTGTAACAGTAGACGTAGAGCTCGTCGAAGGTTTCGAACTTCCTGAACTCGATATCCATGGCCACGCCATCCATAAGATCCAGCGGCAGTTCCATGGCGATGGGATAGGTTTTCAGGGTGTCGTGCCACGCCATCATGATCGGGTCGTGATCGACCTCCCCACGATAGCAGCTTTTCAGCCTTGTTTTCCAGTTTTCAAGCAGGCTGTTGATCTCCTGCCGGGTAATCTGCCCGTTGGTGAGCTTGTCCTCGGCCAGATCGACAAGATCGTCAACCGTTCTGAGCAGGGCGTAGATAGCAAAAATAGGGTTCTGCTGGCGTTTTGGCAGGAAAAGAGTCGCCAGATAGAAGGTCTTGGCGTGATGTTTCGATATCTCCCTGCAGTACCGGTATGCGTTGTCGAGGGTGAGCGTTTTTTCGGTTCCCTGCATGGTAGTCTGTCCATTATAACGGTAATTCATGTAACATGCGTACTTTACTATTCAGACTCCACTTCCCGGTCCCCTGAGGGTGCGGCGAAAAACCTTTTCCGTCTGCCGGTCTGGACGAGGTACTGACGGCGGTTTTCCCGGATGCTTATGAGCGCAAAAATGTGTAACTTTTAAAGATAGAGAAACGTTTTTCTGACTGGAATATCCGTTTATCGACTATCGGGCCTGTTTTCGAGACTCCCGAAAGCCGAACGGGCATTTCGCCGGTGCAGAGTGCAATTCCGGAACATGGGGGTTGCGGACACAGTCCGTGGAGCCGTTCAGAGGCGCAATGGAATTTATTCAAGGTTTCCTCATGTTGTGGCAAGATAAAACAATGCGTCAAATATCGCAAAATGCCCACGGGGCAGCGTGTTGTAATTCATTCAGTTACGTAACAGGTACCAGATATATTGAATACATATGTACTTGACCGGCCCAGGGAACGGGCGGTGCTTATAGGGTTGTGCTCTCCTCCCGAGATACCGCGACAGCAGGTGGAGGAGTATCTCTCGGAACTTGCTTTTCTTGCCGATACCGCGGGAGCGGATGTGCTCGATACGATCATCCAGGAGCGCAAGCTGCGCGATCCGGCCCATTATATCGGCAAAGGCAAGGTCGATGAACTTACCGGATATATCAGGGAGGAGCAGATCGACATCGTTATTGTCGATGATGATCTCTCTCCTGGCCAGGCAAGAAATCTCGAACGGGCTTTTGAATGCAAGGTGATCGACCGCACCGGTCTGATCCTGCAGATTTTCGCCATCAGGGCAAAATCCGCCCGGGCTAAAATGCAGGTCGAGCTTGCCCAGCTCGAGTACATGCTTCCGCGCCTTTCCGGCCAGTGGACCCATCTGTCGAAACAGAAGGGAGGCATCGGCACCAAAGGTCCCGGAGAAACGCAGATCGAAACCGACCGGCGGCTGGTGCGCAACCGTATTTCGTGGCTGAAGAAAAAGCTGCGCGATGTTTCGCTGCAGCACAGTACCCAGACGCAGGGACGCCGGTCGATCCCCGGGGTCGCCCTGGTGGGCTACACCAATGCCGGCAAGTCCACGCTGATGAATGCGCTCTGTCCCGAAGCCGGGGCTTTTGCCGAAAACAGGCTGTTTGCCACGCTCGATACGAAAACAAGGCGTCTGGAGCTGAAAATCAACAAGCTTGTGCTGCTCTCCGATACGGTAGGATTCATCAGAAAGCTGCCGCACAACCTTGTGGAGAGCTTCAAGTCTACGCTCGACGAGGTGCTGCAGGCCGATTTTCTTCTGCACGTGATCGATGTGAGCCATCCGGGTTTCGAGGAGCAGATGCAGGTGGTGCGCCTGACCCTGAAGGAGATAGGCGTGCAGCACGACAACATTATCGAGGTTTTCAACAAGATCGACGCGCTCGATGATACGGCAGTACTCCGGGAGCTGCGCACGAGCTATCCCGATGCGGTTTTCATATCGGCGGCGCGCGGAATCAATCTTTCCTCCCTGAAGGAAAAAGTCGGCGACCACCTGGCAAAGGATTTCAGGGAGCGGAAAATCCGTACCCATGTGTCGAACTACAAGCTGATCGGCTATCTCTACGAACATGCGGAAGTGATCGAAAAGCATTATCTTGATGAAGAGATCGAACTGACCTACAGAGTGCACAAAAACAGTATCAAGCATATCGACGCGCACATCAACGCTTTCCGGGAAATGGAGCATGCCGCTGCAGATATTTAACACCACAAGGAAAGCCCTTCCCGAAGATCTCCTTGAACTCGCCGTCAAAGACGTTCTCGCTTCCGAGGGGTTCAGTGTGGAGGAGATTGTTGCGGTCTACTGCGGACGCAGGTTGATCAGAAGCATCAACCGGGAGTTCCTGCAGCACGACTACGCTACCGATACCATAACCTTCCGCTACAACGAGGGAAGCGAGGTGGAGGGGGAATTCTACATTTCACTCGATGTGATCGGGGAGAACGCCCGCCGTTTCGGTACGGATTTTCTCATGGAACTCCTGCGCGTGACCATCCATTCTGCGCTTCATCTGATCGGCTACGAAGATGGAACACCCGAGGAACGGTTCCATATCCAGGAGAAGGAGGAACTCTATCTCAATCGTTTGCGTGATGCCGTAAACCCGTAAACCAGAAATCCGGTAAACCAATGGACGCTCAGGATTTTTCCGAATCACCGGTCGAAAAGCGCTCTCCCCTGAAACGTTTTTTCTCGGTTGCCCTGCCGGTCGCCGTGCTTCTTCTTGCCGGAAGCATAGCTCTCGTCTACTATCTCGGTGAATTCCGGCTCAGGGACGCCGCTGAGAAGGCTTCGTCCGAAAAGCTGCGATATGAAAAACTCCTCGATGAGCGTTCGCTTGCCCTGCAGCGCTCGGACGTCAGGCTCTTTGCCGTTCCGCTCGCCTGGGCGGTCCGCCGTGAACTGATGCAGCAGAATTACGGGCAGATCGACGAGTATTTCAGCGAACTGATCGCAAAAAAGCAGTTCGGCGTGCTCATGCTGCTCGATCCGGACGGAACGGTCAGGGTATCTACCGACAGGAAACTCCAGGGCCTTGCGTTTTCAGGGCTCTATCCCGGCATGAATGCGGCTTCGGAGGAGATCGTTTCCTACTCCCTCTCCGAGGGAAGCAGCCTGTTTCTGGTCCCGGTCATGGGGCTGAACGCGAGGATCGGCACCATCGCCTTTGTCTACTCGTTCGAGCAGCTTTCCCGTCCCTGATGGATTTTTTTCGTCACTTTTTTCAACCATAACCATTTTACGGCCATGCGTAAACTGTTTTCTGTCGTTATCCTGGCACTGTTTACCGTTCTCTTTGTGGGAGCGTGCGGCAACAGTTCAAAAGACGGAGAAAAGCCTTCCGCTGAAAGCGGCAAACCGGGTGGTTCACTCCTCTCGTTTTCACGTGAGTTCGAGGGTTTGCTTACCATGAAAACCACCATTCCCGAAGCGGGAACCACCGAGACGAAAATGTTCATCGCCAAAGAAGGGGTGCGCATGGAGACGAAATCGAACATAAAAAACATGCCCGCAGGTCTGCAGATGGTGATCGTTTCGCCCTCAGAAACCCCCAATCTGGTCTATCTCATCAACGAGAGCAACAAAACCTATACGCTTATCGATACCGACGAGATGAAAAAAGAGGCCGCCGAAGAGGGGTACTCCGATTTTTACAAGGATGCGAAAATCGAAAATCTCGGAAAGGAGAGCGTCAACGGCTACTCCTGCACGCACGTCCGGGTGACCAACGGTGAAAACGTTTCGGATATGTGGGTTTCCAAGGATGTGCTCGATTACGCCACCTACGCAAGAATGCAGAGCACCCGCGACAAGGATATGCCGGAATTCGCCAAGCGCATGAAAGCAGCCGGTTATGACGGGTTTCCGGTGAAAATGGTGCAGTCGCCCTCCGGCGTCACCACCGAGCTGGTAAAGGTCGACAGACAGAGCCTCGAAGCATCGCTTTTCGAGGTACCTGCAGGCTACACGAAAACCGAGTTGCCGACCATGAATTACGAAACCGCTCCAAAACAGCGCGAAGAGGTGGAGGCGATGATGAAACAGATGAGGGAGAAGATGAAGGCGCAGCAGGGCCGGTAAGGGTTGCCGCTGCCGGATTATCGTACAGCTCGATTGCTATCCAACAACCAACAATATCGACACCATGAACCTGTATATCAACGACCAGCCTTGCCAGGCGGCAACCGGGCAGACCCTCGGCAAGGCAGCCCGGCTCAACCACAGCCATGTCGGCTATGTGTGCGGAGGGCACGGCATCTGCCAGGCCTGTTACGTGACGGTGCAGGAGGGCGGCGACAGGCTCTCCGCACTCTCCGACGTCGAAAAGGCGTTTCTTTCCGAACGTCAGATAGCGGCAGGGGGACGGCTTGCCTGTCAGGCTACCATCATCGGAGATGGCACCATCAGGGCGCTCTCGCGTCCCGAGGAGGTCAAGCGTCTTCTTCTGTCTAATCCGCCGGCACTGTTCGCCTACGGGGCCGAAATGGGCAGGGATGTCGCATCGCGTATCGTGCCCGGTGTCGCCAATCTTGCAGGACGGGTACAGAGAGGCGAACTTGGAGGACCCGGGGCGCTCGGTGATCTTCTTGAGTCTGCAGGGGCCGCGGTCCAGCTCGTTCTCAGCGAAGGTCCGAAAATGATGCCGTTCCGGGAGCAGATCATTGCCCTTCTTGGGGCGCTTCCCGTTAAGGTGCCGTTTCTTGCCTTGCAACAGCCTGCGGCAAAACCTGAATTGATCTCTCTGAAGGTCAGTGCGAAAGCTCCCGAAGCTGTTCCGTCCGCTCCCGCTTCCCTGGCTTCAGCGCTGCCGGAAGTGGCTTCATTCGAAGGTGTGCCGGAAGCCCAGGCATTGAAGCTTATCGGAGCAGGCGTCAAAAGCTTCGACGACCTGCTCCTGCAAGGCCGCGACAGGGCCGGGCGCAGATCGCTTTCTGCCTCGACAGGCCTGGACGAAGAGGTCGTACTGACCCTTGTGAACCGTGCCGATCTGGCAAGGATCAAGGGGGTCGGAGCATCCTATTCCGAACTGCTTGAGGCAGCCGGCGTCGATACCGTTCCCGAACTTGCCCAGCGCAACCCGGCAAACCTGCATGCGAAAATCCAGGAGGTCAATATGAAAAGGAAACTGGTTCAGCAACTCCCTTCTCCGGTACAGGTCAGGGAGTGGGTCGATCAGGCAAAATCGCTCGCCCGCATCGTTACCTACTGAACATCGTTATGCTCTGAAGCCGGTTATCGGCTGTTTTTTCAAGAGGCCTCCGCGCAAGCGGGGGCCTTCTGGTTAGATGTTCACGCGGCATGGATGTAATGTGAAGCCAGTGCGCGGGCTTTTTCGTAGCGATGCTTTTTTTTCATGGAGGGTTCGGGATCACCGAAAATTTTCCAGCCGCAGCTTCCGCTGCAGGAATCGGCGCTGATGCCCATGAAACCCCATACATCCTTGAGTGGATAGCCGAGAGCGATGCCGATTTCATGGGGAATGGAGCCCGATGCATGCCAGCGCCTTGCCACTTCTGCGAGAAATGCGGCGCTGTCAAGGCCAAACGGATATTTCAGGACGCAATGCAGGATCTTTTTCGATGCCGTGTCAATGCGCCGGTCAACGTCAGCGGCGCGGTAAAGAATGATTTTCAGAGAGTGTCCGTTATCGTAAAGCAGCAGGTGTTCAAGATTCCAGGAACGGCAGAATGACGCCGTGATCGCCTGGCATGCAGGAGCGTTCAATCCGAACATGTCTTTTTTCATGATGATCAGTTCGCCTGGTTTTTTGGCGAACAGTACCCCTGCTGCATGGACGAATATCCATTTTTCCAGCAGAGCTCTGGAGCCGAGGCAATGTCGGAGTTTATGTTCCCAGTTTTCGAGCTTTACCTGATCTGCTTTTGAAAAACAGTCCCTCATGGTTTCCGGATTGTTGATCTGTCTGTAATTACCTGTCTGCGTTATTTAATATATAAATAATATTAATTAGACAAGATTAAAATAATTTGCTTTTCGTTTTTTGCGCAAGTCCGCCTTGCATTTATCGTCACGTAAAGGCAGCTTCATCACTGGTTGCCGCCGGAGGCGGGCCCCGTCTTTTTTGCGGTGAATCGTCAGGTGCGGAGCAGAAAAGGGTATAAACCGGATAACCTATGGAGACTTCGACGTTTCTCTGGATCGTATCACTCGTATTGATCGTAACGGGTTATGCCGGGCTTGTGATCCCGGCACTGCCGGGTATCGTATTTATTTTTGCCGGATTTCTGACGGCGGCATGGGCCGAGAACTTCGTGTATGTCGGATGGGGAACCATCAGCGTTCTCGGTTTGCTCGCGGGGCTTGCCTTCCTGCTTGATGCAGTGGCCGGGCTTGTGGGGGCAAAGCGTTTCGGAGCCGGGCGCTCCGGTCTTGCCGGGGCGGCGGCAGGCACCTTTGCCGGTATGTTTTTTGGAATTCCCGGGCTTCTTGCCGGCCCGTTTCTCGGAGCCGTGGCTGGAGAGCTTCTGGCCTGCAGAAACCTTCGTTCGGCCGGTCTGGCAGGAGTGGGCGCCTGGCTCGGTCTTGCCGCAGGAGGGGCCGTAAAAATCGCCATTGCCGTTGCTATGGCCGGCGTGTTTGTTTTTGTTCGTTTTTTGTAAGTTTCCGGTAATGCGACGGGAGCTGTACGTGTCGATTCACGGGTTATTAATAAAGCTAAACAGGATACCGAAATGGAAGAGAAGAGCGCACAGGAAGCAGAGAGGGTTGTTGTCACCGATATCCGCATGCCGTTCTGGTCGATGGTTGTGTTCATGATAAAATGGGTATTTGCGAGCATTCCGGCAATGATTATCCTGTCGGTGATCATGAGTATCCTCATGCTTGTCGTCGCGGCCATGACCGGATCGATGTGGTGGCACATGCACAGCATGTTCGAACAGGGCGCTCCTTCGTTCTGAAACCTTTCCTTTTTAATGGAACACCACCCATGAGGAGTGCATGCATATGAGCCTTGCTCTCGGCACCCGCCACGGCTGCGTGATGCAGTCGGAGATCAGGACCATGTCCATAGCCTGCGCGAAAGCCGGAGGCATCAATCTTTCGCAGGGAGTCTGCGATACTCCGGTTCCTCGGGAGGTGTCCGGCAGTGTGGCCAGGGCTGTAGCCGAAGGATGCAATACCTACACGCACTATGCCGGTCTGAAAGCCCTGCGCGAAGCCATTGCCCTCAAACAGAAGCGTTTTTCCGGTCAGGATGTCGATCCCGAGAGCGAGGTCATTGTCAGTGCGGGGGCAACAGGGGCCATGTACTGCGCTTTTCAGGCGCTGCTCAGCCCTGGGGACGAAGTGATCGTGTTCGAGCCGTTTTACGGCTATCATGTCAGTACGCTTGTCGCCGCCGAGGCGGTGCCGGTATCCGTGCCGCTTGCCTTGCCGGGATGGAGCTTCACTGCGCACGATCTCGAACGCGCCGTTACCTCCAGAACACGGGGCATTATCGTCAACACCCCGGCAAACCCTTCAGGCAAGGTATTCAGCCGTGAGGATCTCGAGGTGATTGCCGCTTTTGCCGAACGGTACGATCTGTTTGTGTTTACCGACGAGATTTACGAACATTTCCTCTATGACGGGCATCGTCACACTTCGTTCGCATCCCTGCCGGGAATGAAAGCCCGTACGATAACGGTTTCCGGTTTCTCGAAAACCTTCAGTATTACCGGCTGGAGGCTGGGTTATGCGATCTGTGACGCCCGCTGGGCCAGTGCAATCGGCTATTTCAACGATCTTGTCTATGTCTGCGCCCCTTCGCCCCTCCAGGCTGCGGTCGCTGAAGGCATGCGGCTGCTCGATGACAGCTACTACCGCGCGCTCTCCCGGGAATACGTGAAGAAACGGGATCGCTTCTGTGATGCCCTCCGTCAGGCAGGGCTCTCTCCTCATGTGCCGGAGGGTGCATATTACGTTCTTGCCGATACAGGAGATCTGCCGGGGCGGAGCGCTACGCGGAAAGCCATGTACATTCTTGAAAAAACCGGGCTTGCCAGTGTCCCCGGCAGCGCTTTTTTCAGCGAGGGGCGGGGTGATGATCTGGTGCGTTTCTGCTTTGCCAAGGAGGATGCGGTTCTCGATGAGGCCTGCCGACGCCTTGCGCTTCTCCGGCAGGGGTCCTGAGGCATTTTTTTGTGCTCCGGGGGAACACCCTGAGGGTTTTCCATTGTTAGCAATCGGTAGGAGTGTTCGTATCATGCCTCATCAACCGGTTAATGATAAGGAGCTGCCTCGGATGCGTCATGCGGTCTCTTTTTTTGTCGTCCTGCTTCTGGGTGCCGCTCTGGGCGGATGCATCAGGGTTTCCACCCATGTTGCGGTCCGTCCAGACGGCGGAGGTCGTGTGACCGAACGGGTGCTGATGAACATGGCTTATATGAAGACCATGATGGCCGGTTCGGGAGATGTGCAGGGCAAAATGGAGAAAACCTCGTCTCCCGACCGGAAGACGCTTGAGAGAAATGCCTCCGCGATGGGTGAAGGTGTACGTGTCGAGAGTTTCCGCCACTACCGTGAGGGTGATTTTGAAGGCTATGAGGCGGTTTATTCGTTCAGCGACATCAATCGACTGAGGGTTTCAGGCCGTCCCGACGAGGGCGTCGAGCGTGATGCTCCTGCAAAAGGGGGGACTTCATCCAGAGAGCCGATTCTTTTCCGCTTCAGCAAAGGTACGCCCTCAAAGCTTGTGATTGTGATGCCGGAGGAGGAGAGCCTCCTGAAGCCGGCGGCAAAGAGCGACCCACCGTCTGCGCCCCCGACTCCCGAACAGCAGAAGCTTTCGCTTGCCATTATCAGGGAGGTTTTCAAGGGTACCCGCATGACGCTTTCCGTCGGAGTTGAGGGACGCCTGGTGAGCACCAGCGCGGTTTGCCGGGAGGGATCGCGCATTATCCTTGCCGAGGTGGATTTCGACCGGCTGCTCGGTGATGAAAATCAGGCCCCGGCGCTTCTGAATCTGACCGGTTACGGTTCGTCGCCCGATTCCGTTCGGGATATGCTGAACCGTGTTCCTGGAGTGCGTGGCGAAACCGGACGCGAGGTCACAGTTCTGTTCAACTGAGGGCAGCCTTGGGGAAAATCAACGTATCAGGGGAGGGCAGTCGCTATGAACGTTTCCGATGATGTAGACGTACAGTGCCCGTATTGCGGATCGGTTTTCACGGTTGCCGTCGAATCGTACGACTTCCGGCAGGAGTTCGTGGAGGATTGTGCTGTCTGCTGCCGTCCGCTTACGATCGTGATGACCTTCGATGAAGAGGGTACGGCTCACGCCGAAGTCCATGGCGAGGATGAATAAAAAAAAAGCCGAAACCGAAGCTGTAAGCCGAATTCTGTGAATCGCCTTCCGCAGAAGGTGAAACTGCAGCCATTTATCTGATGCGGCTTACCCGAAAACTCTCCCGGTAAAGGGAATTGAACGGGCCGCTCTTTTTCCCCCGGAGGGGAAAAGTTTTCCTATTTAGCCTTGCTTCGGGGAGGTTTGCCAGGCATATCCCGTTGCCGGAACATCCGGTGGTCTCTTACACCGCCGTTTCACCCTTACTCCGGTTTCCCGGAGCGGTCTGTTTTCTGTTGCACTGTCTGTGAAAGCGGGTTTTCCCCGCTCTCCCCGGGCTTGAATCGCGGATGCTCCGGTTTACACCGGCAGCTCCTGAACTCTCGACCGGCACCCTGCCCTGTGAAGTTCGGACTTTCCTCTGCGTAACCTGAAAGTTATGCAGCGACTGCACGCTTGCGGTTTCAGCAAGTAAAAAGAACTGAAGAGAGACGGAAAAAATTCAATCGGCCGCTTCATCGAACAGCCTTTCGTGAACGACAATCCTTCCGCACGATTCACACAGGTAAAATCCGCCCTGCACAATCATGGTGTGCCGGTTGGTGGGAACCCTGGTGTTGCATCCGGAACAGGCGTTTCGATTCAGTTTTACAACAGCGTTCTGCAGCACGCCGCTTCTGAGATGATCGTATTTGTCGAGAAGGCGTTTGGCTTCACTCATGATGAGCTCGCGTTGCTCGCTGATTTTTTTGTTCAGCGCATCGACTTCGTCGGCGGTTTCAATGACAATGCCCTGCAGTTCCTCTTTTTTCTGTCCGACCTGCCGGCTGAGATCTTCGAGCTGCTGCATAAGCACATCGTCGGGCATCATCTCTTCTGTTATCTCGTCATAACGGTTTTCATCGATGAGCTGGCGTCCTTTCTGCTGGGTTTCCAGGGTTCGCTGCTCAGCATGAGCGATGTCCTGAAGCTGTATTTCCGCCTGGGAGATCTCTTTTTCTTCGTACTCTATCTGTTTGGAAAGCGCGTCATACTCCTTGTTGTTGCGGGCAAGGGTCTGCTTTTCCTTGAAGGTTCTGATTTTCTCCCGGCACTCGTTGATGGTTTCATTCAGTTTTTGCCGGAGTTTCAGGTGATCGTCAGCAATTTTTTTGCGGGCCTCTATCTGACGTTTGGTGAATGCCAGGTCTTCGTCAAGGGCAGTGATCTCTTCCGGTAAACCTTTCTGAAGGCTGATAATGTTCTCGATCTGGTTGTCAAGGTGCTGAAGCCTGACAAGAAGGTTGATTTTTGTATGATCCACTATTGCCTTTGTTTTGGATTATTGAAGCATAAAAAAAGCACCTTCTCTGGAAAAGGTGCATACCTTGATTTAGCTATGTGTAAACAGTCCGGATTCGTATCCTTCGCTGCGATTATTACCTGCTGTCGTCTGCATCTTGCCGTGGAAGCTTTTTAGTGCCCGAAAGGAGATTCGAACTCCTACACCTTGCGGCGCTCGTCCCTGAAACGAGTGCGTCTACCAGTTCCGCCATTCGGGCTTCGCAGAATTAAAACCAGACCAGATTACAATAAACCTTTTTTCGATGTATTGTCAAAAAACAAAGTTACTTAATCTCTTTATGCACCGTGTGGCGCTGCATGTTCGGATTGTACTTTTTCAGCAGCAGCCTTTCGGTGGTGTTCTTCTTGTTTTTTGTCGTTGTGTAGCGCGAAACGGTTTTGCCTTCTTTTTTCGCTTCGGTGCACTCGATTGTTACAACAATCCTGTTTTCTTTTCCTTTTGCCATCAGAAACCTCAGTAATATATATTTAGTTAAGAGGCATGAATATAAGGCTTCAGTAAGGATTTTGCAAGTTCAGGTTTTTTGTTTCTCTTCTTCCGGGAGAAACGCTATACTATAAACCTTTCCATATACGATAACCATACCAGTTGAAGCTTTGAGCGAACGTACTGTTTTTCAATACCGGGACGATGTCCTCTCCTGTGAGGCGGTCCGCCTCGACGAACTTGCCTCAACCTACGGGACACCGCTTTTCGTCACCTCGAAGAGAAGTCTTGTGGAAAGCTGCCGGGAGTTCGAATCTGCTTTTTCCTCTCTCGATCATTTTACCTGTTATTCGGTAAAAGCAAATTTCAATCTCACCGTCATAAGCACCTTTGCCCGGATGGGATACGGCTGCGACGTCAATTCCGGAGGTGAACTGTTCCGCGCTCTCAAGGCGGGCGTTTCTGCCGAAAAGATCATTTTTGCCGGAGTTGGAAAGCGGGCCGACGAGATAGCCTATGCGCTCGATGCCGGCGTGCTTATGCTGAAGGTCGAGTCGCTGGCAGAACTCGAAGCTATCGACCGTATAGCCGGAGAGAAGGGGATGAAGGCGCCTGTTGCCCTGAGAATCAATCCCAACGTTACCGCCGAGACGCATCCCTATATCACCACCGGCGACAGCAAGGAGAAGTTCGGCATCGATGAGGCCGGTCTTGAAGATGCTTTTTCGCTGCTGCACCGTCTGAAGCATGTCCGCCTTGTCGCGCTCGACATGCATATCGGTTCCCAGATTTTCGATCCTGAATACTATGTTGCGGCGACAACCGTGCTGCTCGATATTTTCGAAACGGCTAAGTCCATGGGCTTTGCCATCGAATTTCTCGATATTGGCGGTGGTTTTCCTGTTACCTACGACGCCCGCAAGCCGGCAACCCCGATTTCGCATTTTGCTGATAAACTTGTTCCCCTGCTCGCTCCGACCGGTGTGAAGGTTATTTTCGAGCCGGGCCGGTTTCTTGTGGCCAATGCTTCGGTGCTGCTTACCAGGATTCTCTACAAAAAGCGCAACCACACCGGAAAGCGGTTTTTCATTGTCGATGCCGGTATGACGGAGCTCATTCGTCCGGCGCTCTACCAGTCGCACCATGAAGTGCTTGCCGTTACCCGGCATGAGAGCTCCGTTGAGGCGGATGTTGTCGGTCCTATCTGCGAGTCGAGCGATTTTTTTGCCCGCCAGCGCACCATCGATGATGCGGGGGAAGGGGAGTTGCTTGCCGTGATGTCCTCCGGCGCCTATGCTGCGGTGATGGGCAGCAACTACAACGGGCGTCTGCGTCCTGCCGAGGTTATGGTGGATGGAGATGATGTGCAGGTGATCCGCCGGCGTGAAACGTTAGAGCAGCTTATCGCAAACGAGGTGTTCTGAGTACGCGGCGATGGCGCTTCGTCTGCCATGCCTGAATATAGATCCTGTCGGTGAGGTCAGCTCCGGCTGATATTTTTGAATATCTTCATTGTCGCATCGGCAAGGTTCAGGGTGTAGAAGTGAATACCCCGGACCTGCCGGTCGATCAGCTCCTGCACCTGCGCGGTTGCCCAGTCAATTCCTATTTTTGCCACATCGCTGTCGTTTTCGGCTTCGAGCACCCTTTTGAGCAGGGGCGAGGGAATGCGTGCGCCCAGAGCCAGCTCCGACATCCTGATCATGCCTTTTTTCGTGGTGACCGGCATGATGCCGGCAATGATCGGCACGTCGATGCCCGCTATCCGGCAGCGTTCCTCGAAATCGAAATAGTCACGGTTGTCGAAAAAGAGCTGGGTCACGATGTAATCGGCTCCGGCATCCACTTTTTCCTTGAGGTGCTCGATCTCTTTGAGACGGTTCGGGGTTTCAGGGTGCCCCTCAGGAAATCCGGCGACACCGACGCCGATGGACGGGAAGTCCCGCCTGATGAAGCGGACCAGGTCGATGGCATGGGGAAAATCCCTGATTGCTTCGGCCAGCGTGGCCACTCCGGCCGGTTTGTCGCCCCTGAGAGCCAGAACGTTGGTGATGCCGTGTTCAAGGTAGTGCTCAAGGATGGAAGCGGTTTCCTTGCTGTCCGAACAGATGCAGGTCAGATGCGATACCACGGTCAGTCCGGTTTCCTTCTGGATTTTGGTGACAAGATCGTGGGTTCTTGATCGTGTTGATCCTCCGGCGCCATAGGTGACGCTGACGTAAGACGGGTGCAGGTGGTTCAGGTTTGCGATGGTTTCAAAGAGCGTATCCCAATCTTCGTCTTTTTTCGGCGGAAAGAATTCAAAACTGAATACGGGTTCACTCGCGGAGTTCAGGATCTCTCTGACAAGCATGTAGGGAATGGGCGTTTACGGGTTTTTCAAAGAAAAGAATATACAAAAACAATGATTTGCGTAAGTTAATTAATTGAGGATACTGTAAGGGGTACTTCAGTCCTGTTGCCATGAAGGATATCATTGCTCCATATCCTGCCGTGCGCCTGCTGCTGTTCGTGGTTGCCGGAATTCTCGCCGGAACGGCCTCTTTGCTGCAGCTCGATGCATGGCTTCTTCTGAGTCTGCTCTTTTTTCTTCTTCTGAACGGCGCGTTCGTTTTTGAAGCGGTCCGGCTGCGACACCGTCCGTTTCCTCATGCAGTGACAGCCATAGCCTATCTGCTGTTCGTTTTCTCGTCCTTTGCGGCGGGAAGCCACTACCGGTTCAATATGGTGCCAGAGCGGAACCTGTTGCACTATACCGGCCGCCAGGTGCTGCTCTACGGCAAGATAGAGGGGCGTCCATCGCGCACCGAAAAGGGGCTTTCCTGGACGATGACGGTGCATGAGGTTTTCGAGCACGGAAGGACCGAACGGCTTTCCGATCGGGCTAAAATCTTTATGAGAACCGGAACCGGGGAGCCTGTGGAGCTTCGTCACGGCGACATGGTGCGGGTGAAGGGGACAATTCGCCCGATACCGGGCGCGGCAAATCGGGGAGAATTTGATCCCCGGCGCCACGCAAGGATGCAGGGTATCTTCGTGCAGCTCTACTGCGCCGGTCCCTGGCATCTGCAGCAGGATGGAGAACGTTCGCTCGATCTGTTCGAGAGCTATGTGGTCGCTCCGCTCTACAGCTACATTGTGGCCTCCGTCGACCGCCTGATTCCAGATGGCGGTGAGCGGAAGCTGGTAAGAGGAGTACTGCTCGGTGAAAGGGAGGTGCTCGACAGGGAGGTGTTCGATGCATTCAAGACAACCGGAACCGCCCATGTGCTTGCCGTTTCCGGTCTCAATGTCGGTCTTCTCGCATTCGGTATCCATCTTCTTCTGCAGCGCTTCAAGATCAGTGCTGCGGGCCGCTGGTTTTCGTTCATCCTGATCGCATTTATCCTTGTGACCTTCAGTTACGTCACCGGAAACTCGCCTTCGGTAAAACGTGCGGCAATCATGTCGATCGTGCTCTTCGGCGGTGAAGCGCTCGGCAGAAGGGCCTACGGTCTGAACTCTCTGGCCGTCTCCGACATCATCATTCTCCTTTTCGACCCCTTCGATCTTTTCAATCCGGGCTTCCTCATGACCAACGCCGCCGTGCTGGCCATTCTGCTGATCTATCCGCTGCTGTATCCTCCAGGGCATCAGGAGGAGGGGATGCTGCGGGCTGCCGTCAGGTTCTTTCTCGGCAGTTTTTTCGTGAGTCTTGCGGCCATCATCGGAGTTTCACCGGTCATCGCCTACTATTTCGGCACCTTCTCCCTCGTGAGTCTTGCCGCAAACCTGCCGGTGGTGTTTTTTTCGACGGTGATGATGTACGCGCTCATGCCGATGCTCCTGTTCAATCTTTTCGCTCCCTTTCCGGCCTCGCTGTTCGGTATGAGCGGCTGGTTTTTTGCCCGTCTGACCCTCGATTCGGCGCTTTTTTTCAGCCGGATGCCCTACGCTTCCGTACCGCTGAAACCCGATCTTCCCCAGGTGCTGATCTACTATGCTACAGCCGGAGCGGTTGCCTGGTTTTTCTACCGGAAAGCGTGGGGCAGGCTCGCCATAGCTTTCCTGCTGGGCTGCAATGCTTTTCTGTGGTATGGGATGGCGGACCGGACGCAACCGGGAAAAGGAGTGGTGACGGTGAATCTCGGCCGGAATCTCGCCCTGCTCTACGCTACAGGCAGCGAAACCGTGATCGTCGATGCGGGCAAAAATGCCCGTGATGCCTTGCGCATCATGCGCCAGATAGAAGAGTACCATCTTCCGCCGCCTGCTGCAGCGCTTCAGTTCCATTCGAAGGATTCGCTTTTCATGGCGCTTCCTGTTCGGCTGCACATGCCGGCCGAACAGGATCGTATGGTGCTCTCCTCGATGGTTATCAGCCGCCCGATGGAGAAGGTGCTCTCCATCCGGAGCCGTGACCGCTCGCTGCTCTATGTATCGGGTTCCAGCCGCCTGCGGGAAGAACTCGCCTGGAAAGCCGATATTGCGATTATCGCGGTCTACCGTTTCCGCGAAAAGCAGGAACGGCAGCTAACCCGATGGCTGAATTATGCGCAGCCGAAGCGCTGCATTTTCCTGGCCGGCTCGTTTCTCCCGCAGCAGGACAAGGCCGCGCTCTGCCGTTTTGCCGGACAGAGGCCGAACATCGAGATCCGTCGGCCCGACCGCCAGATCGTGATTCGTTAGCCGCATGACGGCAGCTCTTCAGGAACCAATGCAGGTTCGCTGTTGTTGATGGTTCACTTGCATGAAACGTTGGCTATAAGTCAGATTCCATGAATGCGTCAGGTTTATTCTGGTATTTCAACTAAAGGGAGGAGACGATGAAAAAAATCATTATGACAGGGTTGATTCTTCTGGTATCCGGTTGTGCTCCTTACATGCATGACCGCGATGACCGTCGCAACGACCGGGATTATCCTCGGAAAGATGGGCGCAGCGATTCTGACGACAGGGATGGCCGCCGCGATCAGAACGACAGGAGAGATCGTGACGATAACCTGTATCAGCCGGGTTACAAATAACTCCCTGAAAACCATCAGTGCCAGCCGGATTCCATGAGCCACCGTCCGGCCGATTCGGGGTCGGTGAACATGCGGAGGATGAGGCCCCGGTTGACGACGACGTTTTCGAAGAAACGCGCATCGGCAACGAATGCCGGATTGCATACGATTGCGATCCTGACTGCCCGTGGAACGTGCGAAGCCAGAAATTTGCCCGCTTCGTAGGTATCGACGGTGCCCAGCCGGTATTCGATGCCGGTTTCGTCGCAGAGCACGCGGGTGGCTCCGGATCGAAGACAGGCCTCGATTACCCCGAGAGCATAACCTTCAACATCCTCGATACTCTCATCGGAACCCGAGGCCGTCACGAAAAGGGTCTCTCCGTCGATTTTCGTGGTGTACCGGATACTCATGGTTGGTGCAGGTTTGCTGCTTTTTTTAAGTCAGGCGTCGTTGCCGCCGCTGAAGAGGTTGTTTACGACGAGCTTGTCGATGATTTTCGTGACGTCCGGCGAGAGGCCGGGAGGGTTGATGCGGCTGATCACCTGGGCAAGGGTGTAGATCTTGCCTTCCAGGGGAAGGAACTTGTTGACCACCACGACCTTGTCTTCCCTCAGGCGGCATTCGCCGCCGAGAAAATTTCCTTTTTCGTACCGCAGGCCGAAGCCGAGTTCCTTTACGGTTTTTTCAAGCAGGGTGAGCTGTGCGGTTTTTTTCATGACGGCCGGGTCCCGGTAATGGTGTCAGCGGTTCAGCATCAGAAGATATTTCAGGATTGGCGCCGCATGAAGTGATTGACGCATCTCTCCCTGGAGTACGATTGTACGCAGTTCCCCGATACTTACCAGATGAACGGATATTTCCTCCGTGGCGTCGAGTTGCCTTGGTCCCAGGGGTTCCACACCTTCAGCAAGAAAGGTGCAGGTGAGATTGTTCTGCAGTGCGGGGTTCGCCGACAGCTCCATCCAGGGTGTCCACGTTCCGCCCCCGAATCCGGTCTCCTCGAGCAGTTCCCGTTTGGCGGCTTCGAGCAGCGACTCACCGGGCTTGTCGTGAACGCCTGCGGGAAGTTCCCAGTAAACGCCTCCGATACCGTGCCGGTACTGCCGGATCAGCACCGCCTGGCCTTCCGTGGTCAGGGCCAGCACGTTTGTCCATGGCGGGTACTCCCAGATGTAGTAGTCGTCGATAACCCTGCCGTTCGGTAGTCTGACCCTGTCCTGCCGCATGGTGAGCCAGGGGTACCGGTAGAGGTACCGGGTGTCGAGCCTCTCCCATGCACCCGGCTCATGCTCGCCGTTCATGACTGTCCGCGCATTCGGGGATCGAGGGCGTCCCGAACGCCGTCGCCGATAAGATTGAAGCAGATCACCGTGGTGAGAATCGCAATGCCGGGAAAGGTCGATATCCACCAGTGGTTCAACAGGCTGTCGCGGCCTTCGTTGATGATGTTTCCCCAGCTCGGGGTGGGCGGCTGTACGCCGAGGCCGAGGAAGGAGAGTCCGGCTTCGGTAAGGATGATGCTGCCGATCCGGAGGGTTGCGGCAATGATGACCGGTGTCAGGGTGTTCGGTGCGAGGTGGCGGAAAATGATTCTCATACTGGAGAGTCCGAGCGCTTTGGCCGCAAGAATGAACTCCTGCTCCTTGAGGGAGAGTACCTGGCTTCTGACGATACGGGCGACACCCATCCATCCGGTGAAGGAGAGCGTGATGACGATCAGGTAGATCGAGTTGCCGAATGCGGCTATGATGATGAGAATCAGGAAGAGTGCGGGAAATGCGATCAGCACATCGACGATTCTCATCAGTACGGCATCGATCCATCCGCCGAAATAGCCCGACGATATGCCGATAACGGTTCCGAGCGTAACCGAGATGAGCACGACGAGAAACCCGATCGAGAGGGAAATGCGTGACCCGTAGATCACCCGGCTGAGAATATCCCGTCCGTACTGATCGGTTCCGAGCACGAAGGTTCTGGTGACTTCCGGCGTTTTTCCACCGCGGTCGGCAAGTTCTTCAACCGGCATGGTTCTTGTTCGCATGCCCTGAAGATAGGTGACCGTGCCGTTTTCGATACGGTAGCCGTCGACAAATTTCAATGCGTTTGGCTCGTTCCGGGTTTTCAGGGTCCTGAGATCGCCGATCAGAGATGCTGCCATGCGGTCTTCGATGTTGCCGGCCCTTGTCACCGGCATCGCCTGAATTTTAGGCTGCAGGAGCACCAGCGCCTGCAGGCGGGTCAACGGCGGTTTATAGGCGGTAACGAGAAAATCCTGCTGGTCGTAAGGACTGAATGGCGCGAGGAGCGGAGCAAGGCATGCAACGGAGTACAGGACGAAAACCACCGCTGCCGCACTCTGGGCGATGGTGTTGCGCATGAACGCCTGCAGGCTGATGCTTCCGAGGCTGGATTCGTTGCGGCTTTCATCGGAATTTTGCCGGGCGGCCTTTGCCGCTGATTTTTCTGAAATGAGAGCGAGGGTCGGGAGCATGGCCAGAAGCACGATTGCGGCAACCCAGAATTCGATGATCTCGATGCTGAAAATTTCCCGAAGTCTGTGGGGCGCCCTCACCAGCAGCGCCGATGCGACGGCAAGTGAACGGAGACTGATGAGCACCAGATCCCACTGCAGGATCAGGATGAGGAGATAGGCAAGAAAGGAGCAGAGCAGAAAAATGCCTTGTCCTTTTCTCTGACGGCGGATAAGACCGAGTCCGGGGATACGATGAAGAAGCGGCAATGCTCAAGTATCTGATTTATGGTGGTCGCTGCTGCTTTGACGGGCAATTGTGTTTTTCGCTTCGGGTCTCCAGGAAATTATCACGCTCCGGAGCGGCGGGCGAAAAAACGCCTGAACCCGGCAATAGCGCTTAACGGTGCAGTCCTGTGAAGCGGTTTACTGCCAATATTGTTTCAATTACCGGAAAAAACAATACATGCAGCCCGAAAACCCTCCGGCGAACAAAAAAAGCAGCTTTCCGATCAGGGGAAAGCTGCTTTTCGAATGCATGTTCTCTTTTCAGTGAAAAGGAAGGAGCGTGTTTCAGGCTTCGGCAGTGGCTTCGTCTGTTGCCTCGGCTTCCTTTTTCGGTGCAAGAACACTCACAACCGGAGTATCGGGGTCATCCATGATGCTGAGTCCGGAATAGCCGCTCATCGGAATCTCTTTCACGTGAATGATATGGCCGATTTCCAGAGCGGTGACGTCGATGGTGAGGTGATCCGGCATATCGGCAGGCAGCCCCTTGATGGTCAGTGCGTGACGGATAATCTGGATTTTCCCGCCTTTTTCAACACCGACGGCGTTGCCGCTTACGGCTACGGGAACTTCAAGTTCAATGATTTCGTCGGCTGCGAACAGCTGGAAATCGGTATGAATGACACGGTCGGTTACCGGGTCGAACTGTACGTCCTTGATGAAGGAGCGCATTGTTTTGCCATCCGGAAACTGGAGGTCGATAATGTGCGATTCAGCCGAGTGAACGAGCTTGTTGAGAGCGATCTCATTGATACTGACTGCGACGGTCTCTTCACCTTTATGATAGATAACTGCAGGGACGATACCGCTCTTGCGCAGTCTGGCGGCTTCGTTTTTCCTGACAACGCGGGGTTCTACCCCTAATGCAATTGTTTCCATGCTCTTCCTTTATATCTTTTCTGCTTGTGATTTAGTGATTGTTCGTGATTTTTTCGCTGATATTTTTGCTGTCGAACAGGCAGCTGACCGAATCGTCTTCATAAATGCGCTTGATGGCTTCGCCGAACAGACCGCTGACCGATACGGTTTCGATTTTAGGCGAATATGCGTGTTTGGTGACCACCGAATCGGTAACGATTACCTTTTCGATAACCGAGGCATCGATACGCTCGATGGCCGGACCGGAAAGGATCGGGTGCGTTGCTGCTGCATAGATGTTCAGGCCGCCTGCTTCGCGGATGGCTTTTGCTGCATTGACCAGCGTGCCGGCCGTGTCGATCATGTCATCGACAAGCAGGACGTTTCTTCCGCTCACATCGCCGATGATGTTCATCACTTCGGCTACGTTTGCCTTTGGACGCCGTTTGTCGACAATCACCAGATCGGTGCCAAGCTCTTCGGCGAATTTTCTTGCGAGTTTGACGCCGCCTACGTCCGGTGAGGCGACAACGAGGTTGTCGCGGAACTCTCTGTGGCGGATATGGTCGATGAGTACGACGCTCGAATAAAGGTGGTCAAACGGAATATCGAAAAATCCCTGTATCTGCGGAGCGTGCAGATCCATGGTCAGAATGCGGTTCGCTCCGGCTTCGGTAAGCAGGTTGGCGACAAGTTTGGCTGTGATGGCGACCCTCGGCTTGTCCTTTCTGTCCTGCCGGGCATAGCCGTAGTAGGGAAGAACCGCCGTGATTCGTGCTGCAGAGGAACGCCGGGCTGCGTCGATCATGATCAGCAGCTCCATGAGGCTGTCGGCAGGTGGATTGGTGGACTGGATGATGAACAGATCCGATCCCCTGACCGATTCGAAATAGTTTACTGAAATTTCCCCGTCGGAGAAATTTTCGACTTTTGCGTTGCACAGCGGCATGCCGAGATAACGTGCTATTTTCTCTGCGATAGCCGGGTTGCTGCGCCCTGCAAAAATTTTAATTGGTTTTGCCATTGCGTCCTGCATTTTCACTATGAAACGGGTTATATTATGGCAGTATTTTTTCATCTCCCGGATGGCCGGACCATTTATTCCGCTCCCTTGATCAGGCCGTCACAGGACTTCGAATATAATGAAAAAGGCTTAAAAATTAATTAATTTTTTCCTCTTTGCACCGTATTGTTATCTACTTATAAAATATGTTAATAAGCGAAATCAGGGACTACCTTGGGCAGTTTTTCGGAAGTGTCGAACTGCATGGCGGCAGCGATGGTGTAATTTCAGGCCCGGCAAAAATCGAAGACGCGCAGCCTGGCCAGGTCACCTTTGTGTCGAATGAAAAATATCTCAGGTTTCTTGACACGACGGAGGCTTCTCTGGTGATTGTCGCTCAAGGCGTCGATGTCGATCGCTATCGCGAACGCTCGGCATTTATCAGGGTCCGCGATCCCTATACGGCGTTCATGCTTCTGCTTCAGAAGTTCAGCAGGCCAAGAAAGATTGCCGCACCGGGCATAGCCCATACGGCCGTGATCGGAAAGGATGTGCGGCTCGGAACCGGCGTGTCGATAGGGGATTATGCAGTTGTCGGCGACGGCTGTTCGATTGGCGACAACTCGGTGATCGGGCCTCATTCGGTACTTTTTCATGACGTTTCCGTAGGCAGCGGAACGGTTATCAGCACGAATGTCACCTGTTATGATGGCTCCGTTATCGGCAATCGGGTAATCATACACTCCGGAAGCGTCATCGGAGCCGACGGGTTCGGTTTTGCCCCCCAGGAGGATGGTTCATATCTGAAAATACCGCAGCTCGGCATTGTCGAGATCGGTGACGATACCGAAATCGGTGCAAATACCACAATCGACCGGGCGACGATGGGGAGCACGGTGATAGGCAAAGGGGTGAAAATCGACAATCTCGTTCAGGTGGCTCACAACTGCCGCATCGGGGATCATACCGTCATCGCCGCTCAGGCAGGAATTTCCGGCAGCGTCATCCTCGGCAAATGCTGCATGATCGGCGGGCAGGCCGGATTTGCAGGTCATCTTGAACTTGCCGATCGTATTCAGGTGGCCGCGAAATCCGGTCTTTCCAAGTCGTTTCCCGACGCCGGTATTTCATTGCGAGGCACTCCTGCACAACCCATGCGCGAACAGCTGAAGCAGGAAGCGCTGGTGAGGAACCTCGGCTCGATGAAGGAGCGGCTTGAGCGGCTTGAGGCCGAACTTCGCCGGCTGCAGGAGGGCTGAACTCCCGTTTTCGTCATCCCGACGTGCTCCCTGAGCGGATTTGTGTTTCCCGCTCAGGGAGCTTTTTCCTTTATGAGAGGTTTCTCGGCACCTGCGAGGAGTGGTGGTGCACGATAGGCCTGTCGAAGGTTATATCGATAACGAAGCTGAACCGGGAGGGAAAACTCAGCAGCACCTGATCGACTTCGAATTCAAAGGAGTAGATACCGCTGATGGTATGCAGGGTTTCGCTCAGGGGCTGTTTTCTCACGGCTTTGTTGTGGAGCCTTACGCCGAGGCCGTCTCTTGTCGCAAGCTGTTCGAAATAGCCTTTTACTCCATCCGGGGATGTAACCGTATGGGGAGAAAATGTTGGAATCAGGACGGCATCTTCATGGTAAAGGGCGGCGATATCCTCGGGGTTTCCGCAGCATACCCGTGAAACCCACTGGAACAGCACTTCTTCAGGATTGTTGAATAGCATGGTGAAAAATGTTTTTGGAAACAGTACAGTTGACTTGTCCCAAATATAGCGCGAGTTTTTTTCGGCGCAAGAATAAAAAAAAGCCTGAACGCCACCGTGGCGTTCAGGCTTTTTTTTAGGCTGCCCGTTGTGATGCTGCGGAGAGGCTTACATCCTCAGTTCGCCGGTCTGTGCCTGACGTTTCAGATCGTTATTGGCGTAAATAAGGACTTCAACCCGGCGGTTCAGGCGGCGGCCGGACTCGGTTTCGTTGGTTGCAACCGGTCTGGTTTCACCGAAACCTACGGCAGAGAGTCTGTTTCCGGATACTCCATAGGCTCTCAGAAGGCTGGAAACGGCCTGTGCACGGCGCTCGGAGAGCAGCTGGTTGCTCTGTTCGTTGCCGACGCTGTCGGTATGGCCCTCGATCACCACGTTGGTGTCGTCATAATTGTTGAGAATGCGTGCGAGCTTCTCGAGATTGTACCGGCTGGTGGAGGTGATGGTCGATGAAGCGGTGGAGAAAAGAATTCCCGAATCGAACACGACCCGGATACCTTCTCCTACACGTTCCACGGTTGCTCCCTCGACATTACGGTCGATTTCGGCAGCCTGCTTGTCCATGTAGTTGCCGATAAGTGCTCCGGCTGCACCACCGATAACTGCGCCGAGAATGGCGCCTTTGGCCCAGCTTCCCGATCTGCTGCCGATAATGCCGCCCAGAAGTCCGCCTGCGGCAGCTCCGTACCCGGCTCCCCGGCCGGCATTGGTCGTGGTCTGGCATCCCCAGGTAAGAGAGGTCATGGCAATAATCAGAATCAGTGCCACCGGTTTGGTAAGTTTTTGCAGATGTGTCATGGTTACAATGGGTTTAACGTTTGGAAATCTGCGGTCATAAAAAAAAATGGACACGGGTCCTTATCCTGGAACCGGAACAATAAACGTGTACCTGTGTGTATATATACAATGCTAATATATTACCAGCAATGATTTTATAAAATACCTGCACCTGTTCTTAAGTTCCCGTTTTCTCAAGATAAGTCCCCAGGCAGCTGTTTTTTTTTCTTCGGATTTTTTATGGTTGTATGAGGCTGCCCCCTGTGCCGTTGCGTACACCGCTCCGTAAATTTTTTGCAGTGGGATTTCGTTCTTTTCCGGAAGGGAGATCGAGCAAATATAACGAACGGGAGTATGCCTTATGCCGGAACGAGAGGTCTGGATCGCCATGCTTGAAGAGCGGCTTCCGGGGGAAGTGCAGGCCGTGGAACGCAATCTGGCCATTACCTCCGCGTATGCGTCGTGGTATCTTGAAAAGCCCGAACTGTTCAAGTGGGCGGGAATGGCCGCGTTTGCGTCGAGGCAGGTAGGCCTCGCTCTTGTCCTGTTCGAACTGATGCATGCTCCATCGGTGGACGCCCGGCGGACAGGCGGAACGGGGGCCGGCAGTGGCGACCTTTTCGGTGCATTGCTGCGGGCCCCGCTCTCTCTGGCATCCTCTCTGCATACGTTTGCCGCCGACCGGCTGCTTTTTTCCGATTTTGATGTCATACGCAGGGGCAATAACGGCATCTACCGGGACATCGCCTGGGCTCATGCTGCGTACCTGCATGGCGGCGTCGATGAGGTAGAGGCGGGGTGCGGCAGGGAGGATGATCTCATGCTCGAAGGCTTTCGTCTGATCGACGAAGGCCGGCGGGGGTTTGCCGATGATTCCGGCAGCATGGCCGCCTGCAGCCGTGTCAGGGAGGGAAACATCCTGCTGCTGCGGCATGAACAGCAGCATACCCTGCAGCCTTTGTTCGAAACCGTATCGCCTGCCGGGAGGGTCGTGGTGTCGTTTGGCAGCGAACTCGATTTTTCATGCGGAACCGAAGAGGGCAGGGATCGCAGGGCTTCGTTCGCAGGCTTTGCCGGATACCTCGAAACCGCAACAGGCATCCGGAGCGTTACGGTCGAGAAAGACCGGTGGGCGTGGATAGAGCGGGAGGTGCTTCCGGCCTGGGAGGCTGCCGAAGGCTCTTTCTGCAGCGGTTCGGCCATCGAGCGGCAGCTTAGGCAGATGGCTGCAAAAGAGAGCGATCCGCTTCGCTTCGTCACCATGACGACTGGCAACTTCTGCCGCAGGTTCAGTTTCGGTTGAGCCTGACGCTGCAGGGACGGGGGCACTTATTTCGGACGGAGCGCCTCGACGGGATCGAGACCGGCGGCCTTCCATGCCGGAAAGATGCCGAACGCCATGCCGATGATCGAACAGACCATGAGCGACACGGTTATCCAGAGCAGGGGAAAGATGAGCGGGAGGTTGAGGTTTACGGCAATGATGTTGCCCGCGCCGACCCCGGCGAGAATACCGATGAAGCCTCCTGTCAGTGAAAGAATAAGGGCCTCGAGCAGGAACTGGTTGCGGATGCTTGTGCGGGGCGCTCCGATGGACTTGCGGATGCCGATTTCCCTGGTTCTTTCGGTCACGCTGACCAGCATGATGTTCATGATGCCCACTCCTGCGGTAAGCAGGGCCATGAAGCTGATAATGAATGCCCCGATGCTGATGATGCGCTGAATATCGCGGAACGAATCGATCAGGGAGTCGTTGGTTCTGATCTCGAAATCGTTGGGTTCCTGTATGGTAAGACCTCTTGCCAGGCGCATGGCGCCTACGGCCTGGTCGATGGTTTTCCGGTACTCCTCCTGTGAAAAAGCCTCAATGGTTATGCTGAGTGTGCTCTTTTCGTTGATATGGTCGAGGTAACGGGTGATGGGAATGACAGCGAGGTTATCCTGACTTTGACCGAATGCCGCACCTTTCTTTTCAAATACTCCGGCCACCGTATAGACCTGCCCGTTGACCCGTATTGTCCTGTTCAGGGGATTCTCTCCGGCCGGAAAGAGTTTTTCGGCCAGTTCTCCTCCCAGAACAGCGATGTTTCTGGCATACTGGATATCGCCGCCGCTGAGGTTTCTTCCAGTGCTGATGGTAAAGCCGTTTGCAGGGGCGAAATTCTCGTCTCCCCCTGACAGGGTTACATCCGGATTGGTAGAGCGGTTTGCGTACCTCGCCTGGTTTCCCGCCGAAGTGATGATGAAGCCGATGTTCCTGGCCTTCGATTCCATGATTTTGCGGAAAAACACTCCCTGCTTATAGGTGATGTCCTCCCGGTTTGCGTAACGGTTCCGGCTGTGTCCCCCTCCGAAAACCGTTGCGGGATATTTCTGGATCTGGAAGGTATTCGCTCCGAGGCTGGTGAGTCCCGATTCCACACTTTTGTCGATGGCGTCAAGCGCGGTCATGACGGCAATGATCGAAAAGACACCGACGGCGACACCCATGGTGGTCAGCCAGGAGCGGAGCCGGTTGACCGCAAGCGATGAGAGCGCCTGCAGGAAGATATCCCGCGACTGTATGGTGTTCTGTTTACTCATAGCGCAGCGAATCGGCGGGATCGAGTTTCGAGGCGTTCACCGCAGGAGCCAGACCGGAAATGATGCCGGTAAGCACCGAAACGCCGAGACTTGCCAGTACCAGGGTGAACGAGAACTGTACCGGAAAGTCGGGAATGGCTTTTTCGATGACGAACGTGATGGAGAGCGCGGTCACCAGACCGACAACTCCTCCCAGAAGGCAGATCATGACCGATTCGATGAGAAACTGCAGGAGGATGGTTCTCCGTTTCGCCCCCAGGGCTTTTCGCAGGCCGATCTCCCGGGTCCTCTCCCTGACGCTGACGAACGTTATGTTCATGATGCCGATAGCTCCCACAAAGAGCGACATGCCGGTAATGAAGATGCCTGCGGCTGCAATGCCGTTCTTGATCGGGTCAAGCTGGCTTTTGAAGGCTTTCTGCTCGTTTATGGAAAAATCCTCCTCTTTTCCCGGCGCTATTCTGCGGATCCGGCGCATCAGGCCGAGCAGCTCCTCTTTGGCTTCGGCAATTCTTGCCTGGTCCCTGATTTTAACCCGTATGGTAACGAACATGTTTCGCCCGTACACCTTTTCAAAAGCGCCGAGCGGCATGATGACCTGATTGTCGAAGCTGAAGAGACCCAGAAACTTCCCCTGTTTTTTAAAAACCCCGACAATCCGGAACTTGCGGTTTTTCAGGCTTATGGATTTTCCCAGCGCGTTTTCATTCGGAAACAGTCCCGAAGCGATGTCGTCTCCGACTACGCAGACCATTTCACTGCCCGCGGATTCCCCGGGGGTGAAGAATCGCCCGGAGGCAAGATCGCCGGATGCGGTTTTCAGGTACTCATGGTTGGTGCCGAGCGAGAAAATCTGTTCAAGGACCCGGTCCTTGTAGCTGGCAGTTGCCTGATAGGTCGACATCTGCGGTACGGCAATGAGCAGCTCCGTATCGGGGTTATCGGCAATGATCCGGTTGATCCGGGCGGCATATTCCGTTTTCAGATCGGGGCGGTTGCGGTAGCGCCACCACTCGCCCATGGTGCTCCAGGAGCTTTTCTGGATATAGATCACGTCGTAGCCGATCATGGAGAGGCTTTTTTCGAATCCCATGTCGATACCGTTGATGGCCGTGCCCATCATGGTGATGGATACAATGCCGATAATGACCCCGAGAGCGGTAAGAAACGAACGGATTTTATTCGAGCTGATCTGAAACAGCGCGATTTTCAGGCTTTCAGCGGTTTCATACCGGAACTGCTGCAGATTTCCGTTCATTGCTTTTCATCGCTTTCGATTCTTCCGTCCCGCAGGCGGATAATCCTGCGGGTAAAGCGGGCGATGTCCTCTTCATGGGTGATGAGGATGATGGTATTGCCCAGATCGGAGAGCTTGCCGAACATATCCATGATGTCGTGGCTTGTTGCGGTGTCGAGGTTGCCGGTCGGCTCGTCGGCAAGAATGATGGATGGCCTGTTTACCAGTGCCCTTGCAATGGCGACTCTCTGGATCTGACCGCCCGACAATTCCGCAGGCTTGTGCAGAATCCGGTCACCAAGTCCTACGCTCAGCAGCGCCTGCTCGGCACGTTCCTTGCGCTCTTCGGGCGGAACGCCCGAGTAGATCAGCGGCAGTTCGACGTTTTTCAGACAGTTCATGCGCGGCAGCAGATTGAAGGTCTGAAAGACGAAACCGATCTCCCGGTTTCTGACCCTGGCCAGTTCATCGTCATCCATTTCGGCAACATTAATGCCGTTGAGCTCATAGATGCCCGATGTCGGCGTGTCCAGGCACCCGATAATGTTCATGAGGGTCGATTTTCCGCTGCCGGAAGGACCCATGATCGCGGCATAGTCGTTGCGCCGGAACTCCATATCGATCGAGTCGAGCGCCTTGACGATCTGCTCTCCCATTTCGTAGTGCCGGCAGAGTGATGCCATGCGGATGATTACGGGTTCCATGTCGCCTGCTTACCGTTTCGGGATTTTGACGCTGCAACCGTCGTAAAGCTGGTTCGTGATCGCACTGTAGCTGCCGGATACCACATTCTCGCCCGCTCTGAGGCCGGAGAGGATGACGATGTGGGTGTTGTCGGTCGTTCCGGTCTTTACCTTCCGGAATCGCGCCTTTCCGTTTTCCACGACAAAAACGCCTTCAACGGAAGCGGCTTCACGGTTCTGTTTTCTGTCGGGGTCTTCCGACTCTTTCGGTGCGGTTTTCGATCCGTCCGGCGTTCTTACCGTCACGCACTGGATGGGAACGACAATGGCGTTTCTGACCCGTATGGACTCGATGTCCGCGGTTGCGCTCATGCCCGGTTTCAGCAGACGCATATGGTTGAAAATATGGATCTTGACCGAAAAATTCGTGACCTCCTCCTGGGTGCCGGCAGCCTGTGAAACCGCCGAATTCGATATTTCGTGCACGATACCCCTGAAAATACGTTCTCCGAAAGCATCGACGGTAATGGAGACCGGGTTGCCTTTTCTGACGTTGATGATGTCGTTTTCATTGACCTCAACTTCTACCTGCATGCTGTCGAGATTTGCAAGCCGGAGTACTTCGGTTCCGGGAAACTGTCCGGTTCCGACGACGCGTTCGCCGCTTTTGTTGTTCAGCTTGATGATGGTGCCGTCGATGGGCGCCCGCACAACGGTTTTTTTCATGCGTTCCTCATTCTGGTCGAGAAGGCTCCGGTACTGCTCGATGGAATAGTTCGATGCTTCCCAGGACGCCTTGGCTGCTTCGGCATTGGTTTTAGCGGCAAGGTAGTCGGTCTGGGAGATCAGTTTTTCCCTGAAAAGCAGGGCCGCTTTCCGGAAATCATCTTCAGCCTTGATTTTTCTTGACTTTGTCTCGAGACTCTGTGCTTTTGCCAGGTTAAGCTGTGCCTGGCTCTGCTCGACCTGGTTGATGTAGACGTCAGGCTGGATCTTGAAGAGCAGATCTCCTTTTCTGACATCCATTCCGTCTTTGATGGGCAGTTCGATAATCTCTCCGGAAACGTCCGGTGACATGGCGACATCGGTCTCCGGTTCGATTTTCCCTGTAGCGGTGACAACATGCACCACCTCCTTTCTGAATGATTTCTCGATGGTGACCTCGACGGGTTTTTCCCGGAAGATGAAAAAAGAGGCGAGAAGCGTGACGCCGAGGATGAGAACCGACAGGACTATCAGGAGGGATTTCCGGTTTTGCAGCGGTTGTTTTTTCTTCATGAGCGGTTGAGACCCCGACCGGGTCATTGGGTTGACAGAGTTCCTGAGGTGAAGTCGAGCACGTTTTTCTGCAGGGCAAGGCTGTAGGTTGCCTGGCTGAGGGTCGACATGGCATTGAAAAGCGCCGCCCTGGCAGAGCTCAGCTCAATGAACCCTGCCGCGCCGAGATCATACTTTCTCTTGATGCCCTCGTAGGCCGCTTTTGCGGCCTTCAGACCGGCTTTTGCCGATGAGATGCTCGCCACCGCGGCATGATACTCGGCTGCCGCCTGCTGCAGGTCGAGGGCGATATCCGACTGCAGGTCTTCGTAATCGAGCTTCTGGTTGATATGGTTGATTTTCGCCTGCTCGACGTTGAAGCGGGTCTGGAATCCGTCAAATATTGCCCAGCTCAGATTCAGCACAACCGAATAACCGATCGAGTTTTCCAGCTGCTCGGCCATCGGAGGATAGGGGTAATCGACGGTAAAGCCGCTGTAAGTCTGGCGGAGCGACTCCACGCCGCTGGTGCTGACGTTGAAATTCAGGTCGAGCTTCGGATACCAGGATGATGCAGCCTGCCGGATCTGCCATCTGGCGGCATCGGATTCAAGTTTTTGGCTTTGCAGGTCGTTCCGGTTTTTGCCCGCAAGTGCGATAAGGCTGTCGATATCGGGTTTCCGGAGATCGGCCGACAGCATCTCTTTCGGGAGCGGTTCCAGCGAGAAGCCGGAGCGGGGATCGATGCGAAGCCTCCGGAGGAGTTCAAGCCGGCTTCTTTCAAGCTGTGCTTCGGCCCTGTTGACGGAAAGCTCGCTGCTGGCGGTTTCGGCCTGCTGCTGATAGAGATCGGGCATCGATTTCAGTCCGATCTCGAACTGCCGTTCGCTGAGTTTCAGCTGATCTTTTGCGGTCAGCAGGTTTTCGCGGGCGATGGCAAGTATTTCCTGGTTGAGCAGCACCTGGCAGTAGTTCTGCGTGACGTCGAAGACTACGGCCTGCCTGGCGCGCGCGAGTGAAAATTCAGCACCCTCCTCTTTTTTCAGGGCAGCCTGGAGAGCGGCGTAATCCCCGAAACCGTTGAACAGGTTAAGGCTGGTCGTCAGGGTCAGATCGAGCGTTTCCCGTTCACTTTTCAGTTTCACGGTTTCAGTGCCAAATGTGGAAAGCTGGCTGTAGGAACGGCTGACGGAATAGGGCATATAGCCTGCAGATGCCGAAAGTTTCGGAAGAAAACTCCCATAGCTCCGCAATACGTCCGCGCCTTGCAGCCGGACGAGATTATCGGCTTTTTTGAGGGATGATGCGTTTTCCAGCGCAATCGAGATTGACTCCCGGAGCGAGAGTCGCCTTTGCGGAGGTTCTGCAGCAGACAGGTCGGAAAAGAGAAGCAGCAGCAACGAGGCGATAAGGATTCCCGGAAGCTGGCTGCGGTTCAATATGAAGGTTTGTAAACGCGTGGTCATCTTTTACTCGTTTGTCTGCTGGGATCGACAGATACTCACCTCATAAGCTTCAACGTGCATAAATAGTTTCATTTTCTGAAGATGAATCGTTCGGCCCGGATGAACGCGCCTACAGTTGTTCGAGCAGGATGTCGATTCTTTTCCGATAGTGATCGGCCTGTTCCGGTTTCAGCTGGATAAGGGAGGTGTAGATCCTGATGGCTTTTTTATAGGCACCCTGCTGGGTAAACAGGTTTGCAAGGGTTTCCGTAGGAACGGCAATTGGCGCATCGTCGGGGAAGGGCTGTTTCTGTTCCAGAATGGGAGTGGGATCAAAACTTTCCGTTGAACAGTCCGGCTGGAACTCCTGCAATGCAGCCGAGAGCTGCTCAAGCTCGTCCGTTACCGGATCGAAACGTTTTTCTTCTTCGCAGGTTTTTTCCAGAGGAGGAAGTGACTGCAGTTCGATCAGTTCCTTCCATGCAATCTGGTTTGCCGGCGCCAAATGGCAGCACTTTTCGAGATGTCCCAGTGCGGAGCCGTAGCTCTTCAGGCCTTTCAGGGCTCTTGCGAAGAGCAGGTTGAAGAGGTACGAGTCCGGATACCGTTCCAGCAGCGGCTGGAGTTTGTTCAGCCCTGCCCGGTATTCCCCTCTGGAGAGATCGAGAGAGACCTCCGCAAAAAAAAGATGAGGTTCAGAAAGCATGGTTCAAAGGCTAAAAATGAAAGGCTGTGGATCCGGTCTCAGGTCAATTGCGTTGTTTCCATGGCGCAGAGCAGCAGCTTGTCGATAAGCCCGGAAAAGGTGATTCCTGAAGCTTCAAAAAGCTGCGGATACATGCTGATATCGGTAAATCCGGGTATGGTATTGATTTCGTTCAGGACGATCGAACCTGTCGCTTCGTTCACGAAAAAATCTACCCTCGACATGCCCCTGCAGCCGAGAGCCTTATAGACGGTTATGGCGCTCAGGCGGACCTCTTCGAGCAGTTTGTCGGGAAGGCGGGCCGGAATGAATGTTTTTGCGCTGTTGTGGATGTACTTGTCCTGGAAATCGTAAAAATCGCTTCCAGGCTGGATTTCTCCGGGAACCGACGCTACCGGCCGGTCGTTGCCGAGCACGGCGACTTCGATCTCCCTGCCGCTTACCGCAGCTTCGACGAGCACCTTGCGGTCGAGGCCGAAGGCAGTCTGCAGCGCATTGCGGAGATCTCCGGCAAGGTGGACCTTCGATATGCCTACCGAAGAGCCCAGACTTGCGGGTTTGACGAAAACCGGGAAATCGAATTTCCGGACTATGAGCTCATGGATGCTCTCGGCTGAGGCCTCGTAGTCCTGTGCGACAAGGGTGATCGACGGGGCAGTTGCCACTCCTGCGTCGGCAGCGCACAGCTTTGTCAGGGCCTTGTCCATGGCAACGGCAGACGCCGCTACACCGCATCCGGTATAGGGAATGCCCACGGTATCAAGAAATCCCTGTATTCTGCCATCCTCTCCGTAACTTCCGTGAAGGACAATGAAGGCCACATCGACACCCATGCCCGTAAAATTGAAATCGAAGGGTTTCTGGCCGGAATCGAGAGTTTTCCTTTCCAGAAGCTTTTCAGCCTCCTCCCTTGACCTGGAGCGCATGAGCGAAGAGAGGTCGAGCTCCAGAATCTCGCCGGCAAGCCCTCCGGCATACCACTGGCCGTCACGGGTTATGTAGAAGGGGATGATACGGTAGTGTTCGGAGTTGATGGTCCGGGCAATCGAACGTGCCGATATGATGGATATTTCATGTTCGGTTGATTTTCCCCCGAAAAGAAGGGCTACGGTTGTCTTTGACATCGCGATTCCGTTACTAAGGTGTCAATATGGTTGAAACAGCCAGGTCAGCGTCGTTCATCCTGCCCGAGGTTTATGCCGGATTACCGGAACGGTACATTCTCGAAAGCCGGTCTTTGGACAGTGGGGGAACCCTTCTGGCATAATTTGGGAAAATACCCGACTGTATCGAGACTAACAACCCGCAATCCCGGAAAAAATCATTTCGTTTGCTTTTTGTCAGGATCCGGCCGGGGAAACTTACCGTAAGGCACAGTCGTTATGTCAATAAAAGAGCCGTTTTGTTGTCTCCCTGAAGCCCGGTTCGAGCTGAAGGGAACTCAGCCACAAATCCTGCGAGGTGTTCATATGAAGGAAAAAACCGGTTTTATGCGTGTCGCGGCCATACTGTTCATGTTTCTGGCTACCTCGTGTTCCGGACTGTCCGTCATGAGCGATTATGACCGCGATTACGATTTCACCCGGCAGCGAACCTACCGGTGGGTTACGGATTCCGGCCGTGACAGCAGCGATGTCCTTTCGGTCAACCCGCTCCTGAAGAACCGCGTGCAGTCGGCAATCGACAGGGAACTCGCCGCAAGGGGATTTCCTGCAGCCCGGGGTTCGTCTGCGGCCGGTCTGGAGATCGCCGTACGTGCCTATATAAGTGAGAAGAGCATGATCAGGCGTGAGCCCGCGCCCTTCTACCCTCGTCTCTACTGGTGGGGGAAGGGTTTCCGGTATTACCCCTGGTTTGATCCGTTCGAAGGAGTGCCTGTTCTCTACCATTACGACGAGTTTCTGCTTCTGATCGACATGACCGACCAGACGGGAAGGCGCATGGTCTGGAACGGTTCGGCAAGAGGTCTGCTGAAACGGTACAGAACCGGTGAAGCCATGCAGAAAGATATCGATTTTGCGGTATCGGAAATCTTTTCCGATTTTCCTCTGCAGAAAGCAGTCCGGAAGTAGGGGGGCTTCGCTACAAGCAGAAAAAAAGGTGGTTATCCGTGAAGAGGCTTTTTTCAACAGTATACGGAGTCGATACCGGCCCGCAGACCGGCGCACGCAATATGGAGGTCGATTGCATGCTCATGGAGGCCTTTGGCGATGGACGTTTTTACCGCCGGTACGGTTCGGGGAGCTGTTTATGGCGTTTTTACGGCTGGCAGCCCCATGCCGTGACGCTTGGGTACAATCAGGATAGTTCCGCTATCGATACCCTGCGTTGCGCCAGGGAGGGGATCGATATCGTCCGCAGACCGACCGGCGGGAGGGCTGTTTTTCATGCCGATGAGTTTACCTACAGCTTTTTTGCGGAAACCGACGAGCCGAACGCCGTTATCTACCGTCTGGTTCACGAGGTGATCAGGCACGCCCTCGAAGCTCTCGGCATCGACGCTGAATTCTGCCGCTCCACCCTCGGCGAATCGAGTGGAAAAGGTGCTCCCGTAACCTGCTTTACGGCTTCGGCCCGCAACGAGCTTCAGGTGGATGGCCGGAAACTGGTCGGTTCGGCGCAGCGCCGTACCCGTCGGGTACTGCTGCAGCACGGCTCCCTTCCCCTCACCGGAAAGCACAAGGAGCTCAGCGGGCTTCTCGCCGGGGGTGGCAGGGAAGCTGCGGCTTCGACCCTGCGGGAGATGGAAAGGAAAACAGTTTCACTCCAGGAAGTTCTGGGTTATATTCCCCGTTACGGCACGCTGGTCGGATTGATGCGGGATGCATTCTTCAGGCTTAACGGCTTCGAAATGGTCATGCTTGAGCGCCATGAGCTTGAAGATTTTCTCGACTGCGGGCCGGTGACGTCAAACAGCTAAAAAAAACAGACAGCAATGAACCGAGGCAATCAGCAGAAGCCGGCGCATGTCACCACCAGAAGGCTCCTCGACATGAAAGAAAAGGGGGAGAAGATTTCCGTGCTGACGGCCTACGATTTCACCATGGCGCGCATTCTCGACCGTGCCGGGGTCGATGTGATTCTTGTGGGAGATTCGGCGAGCAATGTTTTTTCAGGCCACAACACTACGCTGCCCATCACCATCGACGAGATGATCTACCATGCCAGGGCGGTGGTCAAGGGCGTGCAGGCCGAAACAAGCCGGGCCATGGTGGTTATCGACATGCCGTTCATGAGTTATCAGCTTTCCGGCGAGGAGGCGCTTCGCAATGCCGGCAAAATCATGAAGGAGCATGAGTGCGATGCCGTGAAACTGGAGGGCGGGTATGTCATAGCCGAAACGGTCAAACGTATTACCGATGTCGGCATCCCCGTCATGGGCCATCTCGGGCTCATGCCTCAGTCGATCTACAAGTACGGCAGTTACAAGGTTCGGGCGCAGGAGGAGCGGGAAGCCGAGCAGCTGCTCGAGGATGCCCGCCTGATCGAGGAGGCTGGCGCTTTCGCCATCGTACTCGAAAAAATCCCGTCGAAACTGGCCGAAACCGTGACCCGGCAACTGAGCATTCCGACCATCGGGATCGGCGCCGGTGGTTCCTGTGACGGTCAGGTACTGGTGATCAACGACATTCTCGGTCTCAACCGCGAGTTTCATCCCCGTTTTGTGCGCCGTTATGCGGATCTCGACGAGGTTATTGAAAATGCAGTCATGCGCTATGTCGAGGATGTCCGTTCCGGGAGTTTTCCTTCCGCCGACGAGAGCTACTGAAAAGCGTTTTCTTCTCCGGATGATGCTTTCAAAGCCGCCTGAAAGATTGTACCTTTAAGGTCAAATTTCACTGAGGATCCCTGAAGGCAACCGCTCGGACATGCCGGGATGCAGAGATCCCGGCAACCGGTAGCACGACCTATGGCAGACGCTGAAAAACAGACATCCCGCAAGCGCTATCCGCCCGTTCTCCGGAGCGATCCGGAGGGCCGTTCCCGTTTACTTCCTTTCGTATCCCGTTCGTTCGTGCCATCGGTTTTTACCGTCATGAACATGGTCTGCGGTTATATCGCCATTGTCATGTCGGGAGAGGGGAGTTTTACCGCAGCCTGCTGGTTCATTATTTTTGCGGCTTTTTTCGACACCATCGACGGATTTGTCGCCAGGGTGACAAACGGGACGTCGGATTTCGGTATCGAGCTCGATTCGCTTTCCGATCTGGTCTCGTTCGGGGCCGCACCGGCATATCTTGTCTACCGGTTTGCGCTGGAGGGCATGGACGGCTATACCGGTATTTTTCTGAGTTCCCTCGTCATGGTGGGCAGCGGTCTTCGTCTGGCCCGCTTCAATATCAATCTGATCGGATACCGCAAGGAGTCGTTCTCGGGCCTTCCCTCTCCGGCCCAGGCACTTACGGTTGCCGGTTTTGTGCTCTGGATGGGTTCCGAACGCATGCTTCCGGCGCAATCGCTTCAATCCGTGCTCGGATGGTTGTCGGTCATCCTTTCGATTCTGATGGTCAGCAAGGTGAATTACGATGCCCTCCCGAAACCTACGGTTGAAACGTTCAGGAAGCAGCCGGTGCAGCTAAGTCTCTATCTGATAGCGATTTTCTGCGTACTTCTCTTTCAGGCGAAGGCTTTTTTTCTTGCCATGTTGTTGTATATTCTGCTCGGGGTTATCCGCTCGCTCGGGCTTTTTATCCGGCAGTGGCAGACTTGATTTTTTTCAATCTATCCTGAACGCACAATGCCATTCAACGCTAAAATAAAGGTTACCCTGCGCCAGTCCATTCTCGATGTGCAGGGAAAAGCTGTAGAGCATGCCCTGAAAAATCTGGGATATACCACCGTCGATTCGGCAAGGATCGGCAAATACATCGAAGTAAGCATCAACGAGGCGGACCGCCAGGAGGCCGAGCGGATATGCAACGAAATCTGCCAGAAACTTCTCTCGAATCCCGTTATGGAAAACTACGCTTTCGAGCTGGAACAAGTCAATTAAATTAGAATCCGATTATGGCTGATATAACTGCAGGAATTGTTGTTTTTCCCGGCTCCAACTGCGATCACGATACCGAATATGCCGTCGCGTCCTTCAGCGGCGTAAAACCGGTCATGCTCTGGCACAATGACCGCGATCTGCAGGATGCGGATGTCATCATCCTTCCGGGAGGCTTTTCCTATGGCGACTATCTGCGTGCGGGGGCGATAGCCCGTTTTTCGCCGATCATGCTGGAGGTGATCGAGTTCGCCCGCAAAGGCTATCCGGTACTCGGTATCTGCAACGGCTTTCAGGTGCTGCTTGAAAGCGGCCTGCTCGAAGGCGCGCTATCGAGAAACCGCGACAAGAAATTCATCTGCTCCCCGACGGCAATCAGCGTGGTCAATACCGCAACCATTTTTACCGGTCTCTACCGGCAGGGAGAGGTGCTTTCCGTCCCGATTGCGCACGGTGAAGGCAACTACTTCGCTCCGCCCGAGGTTATCCGGAGGCTTGAGGACAACGACCAGATCGCTTTCCGTTACTGTGACCCGGATGGAAACGTCACTCCCGAATCGAATCCCAACGGTTCCGTCGGCAACATCGCCGGCATTGTCAACAGGGAGGGCAATGTGCTGGGGCTCATGCCGCACCCCGAAAGGGCCAGTGAACCGCTGCTCGGGTCGGGCGACGGACGGCGGCTTTTCGAATCGGTTTTCGGCAGCATCGTCGGCCGGCGGTAACGGGATAAATCCTGAATGTCGTGACCCAGAAACATAAAGTATTTTCATGGCTGCTGTTTGATTTCGCCAACACCTCGTTCAGCGTCATGATGGTTACGTTTGCCTTTCCCCTGTATTTCAAGAATGTAATCTGCAGCGGGGATCCCTTTGGAGACATTCTCTGGGGGGCCGGGGTCAGCCTCTCCATGCTGCTTGTCGCCCTCATTTCTCCGGTGCTGGGTGCAGCTTCGGATTATTCCGGCAAAAGGAAACGGTATCTCTTTTTCTTTACCATGCTCTCGGTGGCCGCAACGGCGCTGCTGGGTTTTTCGGGCACCGGCATGGCCATTTCGGCAATCATGCTGTTTGTGCTCGCCAATATGGGCTTTGAAGGAGGACTTGTTTTTTACGATGCCTATCTGAAGGAGATCACTTCAGAGACAAGCATCGGCAGGGTGTCCGGTTATGGCTTCGCCATGGGTTACCTGGGTTCGCTTTCCATTCTTCTGCTCATGCGTCCGCTTCTCGCCGGGGGCATCGTTCCGGAAAACGCAGTCAACGTTCGTTCCGGTTTTTTCATAACGGCGCTCTTTTTCCTCATCTTTTCGCTGCCCCTTTTTCTGGTGCTCCGCGACGAGAAGAAGCGTGACGGCCGGGCGATTTCCCTGAAGCTGATCCTGCACTCCATCAAAGAGGTGAAGCACACCGTCCGCCACATCATGAGCTATCCCGACCTCGCCCGCTTTCTTCTGGCATACTTTTTCTACAACGACGCCATTCTCACCATTATCGCCTTCTCATCGATCTACGCCCAGAATACCCTTGGTTTCACTACCGGAGAACTGATGGTCTTTTTCATGCTGGTGCAGACCACCGCCATTTTCGGCTCGCTTGTTTTCGGATTCATAACCGACAGGATAGGTCCGAAACGAACCATTGTTCTTACCCTGATGATCTGGTTCGGCGTTGTGCTGCTTGCAGTTTTCGCCGACAGCAAGGAGCTGTTTTTTTCGGCGGGCATGCTTGCCGGTATGGCCATGGGCTCCTCGCAGGCCGCCTCGCGCTCCATGATGGCCAAACTGACGCCTCGTGAACATGTTGCGGAGTTTTTCGGTTTTTATGACGGGACCTTCGGTAAGTCATCGGCAATAGCGGGTCCCCTGGTATTCGGCATGGTATCGGCCCAGGCCTCGAGCCAGAAAGTTGCGCTCGCCTCACTGCTGGTGTTTTTCGGCGCAGGTCTTCTCCTGATGCTCCGGGTCAGGAGTTCGAGCGTATCCGGCCGGCCGGCCGTGCAGAAAAGCTGACCGCGATTGCAGGGACGGGTGAACCGGCGGTCAGTATCTGCGGGAGAACAGCAATGGGAAAAAATATGATGGAACCTCCTGTTTCCGGCACGTTCAATCCTGCCGGCATTCCGGCTTACTTTCGCCGGATGGGCCCTTTTTTTCTGAAAAATCTTCTTGCCGACAGGCTTTTTCTCAGTGCGGCATCGCTTGCCTTTCAGACGCTGCTTTCCATGGTGCCGTTTCTTGCCGTGACGCTTTCGGTGCTCAGGGTGTTTCCTTTTTTTGCGGCATTGAAGCGCTATGTCGAAGAGTTCATCCTCCAGAATTTCGTACCCTCCTCCGGCGAGCTGTTTCAACGCTATTTCGAGGAGTTTATCGCAAAAACCTCCAGCGTGCCGCTTGTTGGAGGCATGCTGCTGTTCATCATTGCCCTCTCCCTGATTTCAACCATCGACAGCATCTTCAACGATATCTGGAAGGTGCGTGCTTCCAGAAAACCGATGCAGGCCTTCACGCTCTACTGGACGGTGCTGACTCTCGGCCCGGTGCTTATAGGCGGCAGCCTTGCGGCAAGTTCGTACGTATGGTTTACCGTGTTCACCGAAGGCCCTCTGCTCGAGATGAAAATGCGCCTGATCTCGTTCCTTCCGTTCATGAACTCCCTTGCGGCTTTTTTTCTGCTTTACGTTCTGGTTCCGAACTGCCGGGTTAAATTTCTGCATGCGCTCTCCGGTGCAGCGGCAGCCGCGCTGCTTTTCGAACTTTCAAAAAAATGGTTTGTGTTTTATGTCAGCCGCTTTGCTACATTTGAACATATCTACGGTGCGCTTTCGGCTGTACCGATGCTGTTTTTCTGGATTTATCTCGGCTGGCTGGTGGTGTTGACCGGAGCCGAACTTGTTTTCACCCTTGGGGCGATGAGGAAGGGCCCGCAGGCAGAGACGGTTACAAGGACGCTGCAGGGTCTGGCTCCGGTGCTTTCGGTGCTCGGTGCTCTCCGGCAGGCGCAGCAGGCAGGTTGGCCGCTCCATACGGGTAAACGGGAGTTGGCCGGACAGGAAAGGATTATCGATCTGCTGCTTGAAAAAGGGGTGATCCATGAAACCGCAAAAGGGGAGCTTGCCGTGAGTCTTGATTTGTACAGGACAACCCTTTTCGATCTCTACAGGCTCATGCCCGGGGATTTGGTCCGGGATGATGCTTCTGCTGATTCCCTCGACGCTGCTTTCGGGGCTCTTGCCCCGATCGAGGAGGAGGTGACGGTTTGCCTGAAAAGACTTATGGCTGTGCCGCTCGCTTCACTATTGGAGGATTCATTTATTGACAAATCATGAGTTATCAGGTCATTGCGCGCAAATACCGTCCGAAAACATTTGAGGACATAACGGCGCAGGAGCATATCACCAGGACGATCCAGAACTCTCTTCGCATGGGCCGGGTCGGTCACGGCTATATTTTTTCGGGTTTGAGGGGAGTAGGCAAAACCACGGCGGCGAGGGTTTTCGCAAAAGCGGTAAACTGCCAGAAAATCATAGAGGATCCGGAGTATCTCAGAACGGTAACCGAGCCTTGCGGAGAGTGCGAAAGCTGCAGGGATTTCGATGCCGGAACCAGCCTGAACATTGCGGAATTCGATGCCGCATCGAACAACAGCGTTGACGACATCCGCACGCTTCGCGAAAATGTCCGTTACGGTCCGCAGAAAGGCCGCTACAGGGTGTACATCATCGACGAGGTGCACATGCTCTCGATTGCGGCTTTCAACGCGTTCCTGAAAACGCTGGAAGAGCCCCCCGCGCATGCGATTTTCATTTTCGCCACCACCGAACTTCACAAGATTCCGGCTACGATAGCATCCCGCTGCCAGCGTTTCAACTTCAAGCGGATACCTCTGGAGGAGATTCAGAAGCAGCTGCAGATGATCTGCGATGCCGAAGGGATAACGGTTGAGCCGGACGCCCTCCAGCTTGTCGGCCGCAAGGCCCACGGCTCCATGCGCGATGCCCAGAGCATTCTCGACCAGGTCATCGCTTTTTCGGTAGACCGGAAGAGCGAAGGGGGTGTCAGCTACAGCAAGGTTGCCGAACTGCTCAACTACGTTGACGACGATCATTTCTTTGCCGTAACCGACGCCGTGCTCGAACGCAATCCGGCAGCGATGATCGATACCGCCCAGTTTGTCATCGAGAACGGGTATGACGAACAGGATTTTCTTGAAAAGCTTATCGAGCACCTGCGCAACATCCTCATGGTTCAGAATCTCCGCTCCCCGAGGCTTGTAGAAAGGCCCGATGCGGTCCGGGAGCGCTATCTGCGCGATGCAGGGAGGTTTTCTCCCGCTGTGGTCATGCAGATGATCGATCTTCTGCTCAATACCTCCAGGGAGCTTAAATTCCAGTTCGAGTACCGGTTCCGTTTCGAGCTCGCGCTCCTGAAACTCATCGATCTCGCATCCGTTTCTCCGGCAGAATCTCCCGGCGGGCAGCAAAAAAAAAAGCCCGTAATGCAGCACTGAAAAGCAGTGTGCCGTCGCCGGCCGAACCGCCGCCTCCCGCCAAAGCGGCGCCGGGTGTCCCCAAACCGATAAACACCGATATCGATCTCGGTTCCTGGCAGAAAAAGCTTTCCGGTTTTGCTTCGGGTTTTACGCCGCACCCCAGGAATATGCCAGCCCCGCCAGCCGGAGTGGCTGAGGATGCCGAGGATCTGACCGGCTCCATACCCGATATCGAGTCGCTGAAGGTGGAGTGGCACCAGTTTCTCGAAGCGGTCGCCCGTGCCGATCACAGCGTTCTCTCCGCGCACCTGAATTCCTGTGAGCCCGTATCCTGCACCGGACGGGGCGTTTTGACGGTTTCATGCTGCAGGAAGTTTTCCTACGAAGAGCTTCAGCAGGAACTTCCGGCGCTGCAGAAGGAGCTTGCCGCGTTTTACCGTCTGCCCCTGAACCTGCGTCTTGTCTATGACGCCGAAAAGGACGCCTGCACGAAAGAGAAAACCGTTTTCACGCTTTTCGACGAGCTCTCGCGCAGCAACAGTGTCGTCCAGTTCATCATCAGGGAGTTCGGAGGGGAGCTGATCTACTGAGCAGGAGAGGCTCCCGGTTTTATAAATCAGCAAAAATTCCCGATATTCAGACTTTTCCGGCTATCCATTCAGACAATTCATTCATCATTATCAAAGAGAACAGAAGTTATGCATAGAGCTGCAGAGAAGGCGATAACTCTTCAAAACAGGTTTCGAACGGACTACTGCGGCCAGCTTGGCCCCGAGTGTGAAAACCGTTCCGTCAGGCTCGGGGGATGGGTTCACCGGAAGAGGGACCATGGCGGGCTGATATTTATCGATCTCAGGGACCATTCCGGAATCTGTCAGCTTGTCATCCAGCCCGAGCAGCAGGACCTGTTCGATGCGGCCGGGCATCTGCACTCGGAGTCGGTGATCTGCGTGGAAGGCACGGTTGTCCGGCGCAGCGCCGAAACCGTCAATTCGCGTCTCGCATCGGGCCAGATCGAAGTTGTGGTCAGCGCGCTGAGCCTCGAGGGCGAAGCCCAGCCACTCCCTTTTCCCGTAGCCGACGATGTGCAGACTTCCGAGGAGCTCCGGCTGAAGTACCGCTTTATCGACCTTCGCCGCGAAAAACTCCACGAAAACATCATTTTCCGCAGCAGCCTCACTGCCGAAGTGCGCAGCTACCTCGTCGAGCGCGGCTTCATCGAAATCCAGACTCCCATTCTTACATCGAGTTCTCCCGAAGGCGCAAGGGATTTTCTGGTGCCGAGCCGTCTGCACCCGGGCAAGTTCTATGCGCTGCCGCAGGCTCCCCAGCAGTTCAAGCAGCTGCTCATGGTTGCGGGCTTTCCCCGCTATTTCCAGATAGCGCCCTGTTTCAGGGACGAAGACGCCCGTGCCGACCGCAGTCCCGGCGAGTTTTACCAGATCGATATGGAAATGGCCTTTATCGAGCAGGATGATCTTTTCGAGATTCTCGAAGGGATGTTCCGGCACCTCACCGAAACCATGTCGAAGAAGCGGATCACAGCGTATCCGTTTCCCCGCATCAGCTACAAGGATGTGATGAACCGGTTCGGAACCGACAAGCCGGATCTGAGAATACCGCTTGAAATCAGGGATGTGACATCGCTTTTTGTCAACTCGTCGTTCAAGGTGTTCGCTTCCAACACCCGGGAGGGTTCGTGCGTCAAGGCGCTGGTGCTCAAGGGTCGCGGCGGCGAATCGAGGCTGTTCTACGACAAGGCAGAAAAACGCGCCCGTGAGCTCGGTTCGGCAGGTCTTGCCTACATCCAGTTCAGGGAGGAAGGCCCGAAAGGCCCCGTGGTGAAGTTTCTCGGCGAGGAGGAGATGGAGCGCCTGAAAACCGAGCTCGGCCTGGAGACCGGCGATGTGGTGTTTTTCGGAGCCGGCAAGTGGGAATCAACCTGCAGGATCATGGGGGGCATGCGCACGTATTTCGGGGACCTTTTCGAACTCGATCGCGACGAGCTCTCCTTCTGCTGGATCGTGGATTTTCCCATGTACGAGTACAACGAAGAGTCCAAAAAGATCGACTTTTCGCACAACCCCTTCTCCATGCCGCAGGGCGAGATGGAGGCGCTCGACACCATGCAGCCGCTCGACATCCTGGCCTACCAGTACGACATCGTCTGCAACGGTATCGAACTTTCCAGCGGCGCGATCCGCAACCACCGCCCCGACATCATGTACCGCGCCTTCGAGATAGCCGGGTATTCGAAAGATGAGGTCAACAGCCGTTTCGGGCACATGATCGATGCTTTCAAACTTGGCGCTCCGCCGCACGGAGGCATAGCTCCCGGCCTCGACCGTCTCGTCATGATCCTGCGCGACGAGCAGAACATCCGCGAGGTGATCGCTTTCCCGATGAACCAGTCAGCCCAGGATCTTATGATGTCCGCACCTTCGGAGGTCATGGAGCAGCAGTTGAAGGAGCTCTGCCTGAAGATCGAGCTTCCGCCCGCAAAAGAGGAGAAAAAGTAGGGACATCGCGAGAGGGCCCGAATAGTTACGGTGACAAAAAGAGGCTTTCAGGCCTCTTTTTGCGTTTTGAAGGGGTGATCAGTCGAGCTGCTTCAGATCGAAGCGTCGCAGTTCCGGCGCAAACCAGCCGGTTACGCCCACTACGATCAGCGTCATCACCCCTCCGAACACCACCGAGGGCACCAGCCCCAGGAACCTTGCGGCAAGCCCCGACTCGAACGCGCCGAGCTCGTTCGATGAACCGATGAAGATGCCGTTGATTGCTGCCACACGTCCGCGCATGGCATCCGGAGTGACGAGCTGGATGATCGTTGTCCTGGTGACCATCGATACGCCGTCGCAAATTCCCGAAAGGAGCAGGAACATCGCTGCCGTCAGAAGATCACCCGACAGGGCGAATCCGATGATACATATCCCGAAACCGGCGACGGTTCCGAGCATCCAATGTCCGTTGTTCCTGCTGATCGGGCAACGAGAAAGCATGATACCGGTTGCCATACCGCCGAGCGCCGGCGCCGCACGCAGCAATCCGAGCGTTTCCGGACCAGTGCTGAAGACATCCTGGACGAAAGCCGGCAGCAGCGAGACCGCGCCTCCGAAGAGCACGGCAAACATGTCGAGCATCTGGGCGCCAAGAACGATGCGGTTGTTGCGCACGAACCGAAGGCCTTCGACAATGCTGCTGATCATCGGAGAATTTTCAGCGGGCGCCCTGGCTTCGGTCCTGATGGAGAGCAGTACCGCCGCCGCGCCGAGGCCGAAAACGGCTGCTACGGCATAGCTGGCGGTTTTTCCGATGCTGGCCGTCATGATGCCTCCGAGGGCAGGTCCTGCGACGAGGCCGAGCTGAAATACGGTACTCCCTGCAGCCGCGCCACGGGCATAGCCGCTTCTCGGCAGGACCTGGGCGAACATGGCGCTGTAGGTCGGGCCGATGAACGCCCGGGCAACACCGCCTATGGCGATAGCTCCGTAGATCCATATGACCGGGTTGCCCCGGATTATCCCGTCGGAAACGCCTGCCAGCATGAGGGCGTTGAGGACGATGAGCAGGCAGGACGCCACTCCGAAAAGTTTTCTGGAATGACGGTCGATGGCATGGCCGGCGAAGAGGGCCATGCAGAAGTAAGGTACGATCTCGGCCAGTCCGACAAGTCCCAGCGAGAGAGGATCCCGCGAGAGTTCGTAGATGTGCCATCCGGCAACGACGGCAATTACCTGATAGGCCAGTACAACGAGAATGCGGAAGGCCAGCAGACGTGAAAATGAACTGTTCTTGCTTGAATGCGGCTGGATCATGTATACAGGATATGCTCTCTTTTTCCGGCTGTGACGGCGGGGCGGATTGTCCTGCATTTGCGCCGATGCGCCTTGACGTCGTTTCCCGTCTCGAGGGTATGGGTGTCAGGCTTGTTGGAAAATGTGCCGCAAGTTCGTAAAGAATCCGTGCTTTTCATCGAAATAAGGCTGACATTTTCGAAAGAATGTCTTTCAAAATAACGAAATGTCCGACAGGCAAAGCCTTTTTTCGGCACATTCTTCAGATATCCCGGCATTGCTGTGCCCTGAGGGTCGTTTCTTTTGCCGAAAGCAGTATGTTACTGGAGAAGGCGCGTTTCGCGAAAACCGCCGGGGCCGCCCTGAACCGGGCTCTTGTCAACGAAAGATGATCAGGTATGGAAAAGAAACTGCAGGATATTCTCACCAAAGCCATTCCGCTGACGCAGGCGATGGGCATCACCGTCGAGCGCTACAGTGGAAGGGAACTGACGATTCTGGCGCCGCTTGCCAATAACTTCAACCATCTCGGAACGGCGTTCGGTGGCAGTCTCTACATTGCCTGCGTGCTCTCCTGCTGGGGTCTGCTCTATCTGAGGCTTCGGGAGAAAGGGGTGAAGGGGAGTATCGTCATAGGAAAGGGGTGTGTCGAATACCTCAGTCCGGTTACGGGCGATATTATCGCCACCGGGACGATGCCTCCGGAAGAGGAGTTCAGCCGTTTTCTCGACAGCTACAGCGTCAAAGGCAAGGCGAAAATCACCCTCCGTTCGGTTATCGAGGCCGCAGGCGGAGGTCCTGCAGTGAGGTTCGAGGGCGAGTTCGCGCTGGTGCGGATGCCGCAATCCTCTCAGTAGTAGTATTCGGGCGAGAGCTTTTTGGTGAAGCGGTGCATCATGTAGTTCACGAACCAGACCCAGTTCAGCGGCTTTCCCTTCATGCGCTGCATGATCGAACGGCCCCTGTAGACCTCCTTCTGCAGCTTCACGAAGTTTTCGAGCAGTTTCTCTCCGCTCATCCTGCTGGGCTCGAACATGTAGTGGTAAGTGTCGTACTTGTCCCAGTCGAAGTGGCGCACGCGCGACTTCATCTCGTCGAAGTAGGGCGTGCCGGGGAACGGCGTCACCAGCGAGAAAACCGGGAACTCGATGCGGTTTTTCATGATGAAGTCGTAGGTGAGCTGGAAGCTCTCTTCGGTATCGTTGTCGAAACCGAACATGAAGTAGCCCTGGATCGCTATGCCGTTGTTGTGCAGGTTGCTGACCACCTTCTCGTAGCTGCCGAGGCGGTTGGAGCCCTTCTGGACGCTTTTCAGGGTTTCCGGATTGAGCGATTCGAAGCCGATGCTCAGGAGGTCGCAGCCCGAGCGTCCGGCCAGTTCGGCCACTTCCGGCTTGTCGAGGAAGTTCATGGAGATGTTGGCATTCCAGTGCACGCCGAGCTTTGCCATCTCTTCGAGCAGCGTCATGAAATACTTCGGCCTGAAGCTGATGTTGTCGTCCATGAAGGAGAAGTTGATCTTCCGCTTTCCCAGCCTCTCCTGATGGTAGCGCATCTCGTCGAGCACCAGATCGAGTTCACGATACCGGTAGTTCTTGCCGTATATGGTCGGCGTCGTACAGAAGTTGCAGCCGACCGGGCACCCCTTTGTTGCAAGGATGGGGATCAGCGAACTGTACTTTTTCGCATTTCCGGAGTTGAGGGCATAACTGAAATCCGGGCGGTGCATGTCGCCCATCGGCTTGAGCATCTTTGCCCGGTAGACGGGCTGCATCCTGCCGTTGAGCACATCGGTTGCCAGTTCCGTCCAGATCGACTCTATTTCGCCGTATACCACGCTGGTGCAGTGCTGTGAGGCTTCGTCGTGCAGCATGGTGGGGTGAACGCCGCCGAGAATGACGGTTTTCCCCTGTTTGAGCGCCGTATCGCCGATCCGGTAAGCCTTCTTTGCGTTCAGCGTGCGCGAGGTGATGGCGATGACGTCGAAGCCTGAAAGGTCTTCGGGAACACTTTCGCCGAGCCGTTCATCGATAAAGGTGACATCGAAAAGCTTTCCGACAATCGTGGCGACCATGATGAGGTTGAGCGGCATGCTGACCGTTCCCGAGTCCACCATCATGCTGGTATTGCTCACCGGCTGAACCAGCAGCCATTTCTTTCTTGATTTCTGACGGGAAGCGAGCTGCTGCAGAAGTTCTTCGGAATAACCTGCGGCGGGGGCAAACGTTGATATCACAGCGTCGGATTGTTCTGTCTGCATACCCTTGTGGACGGCAAAAATGTTTAAAACTGAAACTGCGAAAGAACAAGGTATGAAAAGTTTTCAAAAAAAAACGTCCGGCTGATTCGAAAAAACGAGTTTCCCCGGCGACCTCCGGATTTCAGTCGGGTTTCCGCAGAACGGCTACCGTAAAGCGGCTGACGCAGACGAGTTTATTTTCTTCGTTGCGGATTTTTATGTCCCAGACCTGCGAGCTTTTTCCGAGATGCAGCGGGGTTGCCGTAGCGTAGACGAAGCCCTCCCGGACCGGCCGTATATGGTTGGCATTGATCTCCTGGCCGACAATGTAGCTGCGTTCCCGGTCGACGCAGTAGGAGGCTGCGATGCTCCCTACCGTTTCGGCAAGTGCGAGCGAGGCGCCTCCGTGCAGGATGCCGATGCGCTGGATCGTACGATGATCTACCGGCATCTTTGCCGTCATGTAATCGGGGCCGACCTCGGTCATTTCGATTCCGAGATGGCGCGCCATCTGGCCGTCGATAATCTGGGTTTCGTTGATCTCTTCAGGTGAAATGGCGATGGAAAAAATCGAAGATGTTTGCATGAGCGGGATTGATGGAAGGGTGTTTCCGATAGTGGTCCGGTAGTGACTTGAGAGCGGGTGACGAGATTCGAACTCGCGACATTTTGCTTGGGAAGCAAACACTCTACCAACTGAGTTACACCCGCGTGAACAAGCGAAGCTCTATTGATGCACCATGGAATTCCGGGTCGCTTCCTGCGACCATCAACAGAGCTTCACTCGGAAGTGGTGAGAGAGGGAGTTGAACCCTCGACCTCAGGGTTATGAATCCTGTGCTCTAACCAACTGAGCTACCTCACCAGTTAACGGGCTGTAAGTATAGGAAACTATTGAAAAAAAAACAACCGGGTTCACAATTTATTTTTCGCTGGCCATCTCTTCACCGGCCTGGAGTTTCCGGTAGATCGCTTCGGCCACCGCAATGTCTTCCGGAGTGGTTATCTTGATGTTGTGATAGCCGGTTTCATAAACCCTGACCGGCTGTTCGGGAAAAAACCGTTCGACCAGCGAAGCATCGTCGGTACCGTACCACTGCTCCAGTTCGGCCTGTTCGTGAGCCTGGATGAGCAGGGCGCTCATGAAGCTCTGGGGAGTCTGAACCTGAAGGAGGCGATTCCTGTCGGGAGTTTCTCCGAAAAATCCCGGATCGCTTGCTATGAATTTGATGGTGTCCTTGGGTTTTGTCGCCGGCACACATGCTCCGTACTGCATGGTGAGCCGGGAGATGTCGTCGATTTCCGAGGGCCGGATAAACGGTCGGGCTCCGTCGTGCACCATGATGATGTCGGGCCTGCTCTCCCTTTCTGCCATTTCGTTTTCGATGGCGCGGATGCAGTTCCTGATCGAGTCCTGCCGTTCCTTTCCCCCTTCGATGACTCCCTTGACCTTGCTGAATCCGAACGCTTCGGCCATGGCGCAGAGGGTGGCGATGTTTTCCTGCCGGGTGGCGATGTAGACCTCCTGAATCGTGGATGCACACTCGAAAGCCCTGAGCGTATGATAGATCACCGGCAGCCCGCCGATCTCGAGCAGCTGCTTGCTGCGGCCGTCGGAGAGCTGCATGCGTTTACCGATACCGCTGGCGGCAATGATGGCACAGGCATTGATGGTCATAGGGGAGAAAACGGCTGTTGATTTAATGAATGAGCATGGCATCACCGTACGCAAGGAACTGGTAGTCGCTTTTCAGGGCCATTTTATAGGCTTCCATGAGAAGACGGTGTTCGGCGAAAGCGCTGACGACCATGAGCAGCGTTGTTTCGGGCTGCTGAAAGTTGGTGATGAGCGCATCGGTTACCTTGAACTGGTAGGGAGGGTAGATGAACTTGTCCGTCCAGCCCCGGCCGAACTTGATTTTTCCGTCTACGGTGGCGTTGGCTTCAAGCACCCTGCAGGTCGTCGTGCCCACGGCGATCACCCTTCCGGACTTGTTGACCTTGGTTTCGTTGATCTCCATTGCGGTCTGGTAGGGAATATTGAAGTATTCCGAATCCATTTTGTGCTTCGATACATCCTCAACTTCGATGGCGCTGAAGGTGCTCAGGCTCGGATGGAGGGTGATCGGAAGGATCTTGACGCCCATTTTCTGGATTTTCTGGAGGAGGGGCATCGTGAAATGCATCCCGGCCATCGGGGCGACGACTGCACCGGTCTGGGATGCGTAAACCGTCTGGTAGTCCTCCTTGTCGACTTCCTTGGGTTTTCTCAGGAAGTAGGGGGGAAGCGGTACATGACCGATCCGTTCGACCAGGGAGAATACATCGATTTCCGGGTTCAGGAACCGGATGGTTCTGCCTCTTGAGGTGGTGTTGTCAACCACTTCGGCGACAACATCCTCTTCGAAGTAGATTTTATTGCCAACACGGACCTTTCGGGCGGGGTCGACCAGTACATCCCACAATCCGGCCTCCTTGTTGAGCACCCGCAGGAGAAATACCTCGATTTTGGCATCGGTTTTCTCTTTCTGTCCGAAAATCTTGGCAGGGAATACCCTGCTGTTGTTGACGACAAGCAGATCTCCTTTTTTGAAATACGAAGCGATATCCTCAAAAACCTTGTGCTCGATCTCTTTTTTCCGCCTGTTGAGCACCATGAGCTTGCACTTGTCGCGGGGCGAAACCGGATGATCGGCGATTTTTGTTTTGGGCAGATTGTATCTGAAATTGGACAGGCGCATAAGCGGTGATGCAATAGGTCGTCAGAAAAAGTAAAAAAATAAAAATAATACGCTTTTCCATCTAAAAGAACAATACGCCGGCACGCCGGAGCGTTGCCGGTGCAGCGGTTCAGGGATTCATGCCATTTCCACGGCGATGCCTTTTGGAAGCGTGACCATGTGCCCGTTGATGCATGCCGGAGTTTCATCCTCCTCGGAAGCGTCGAGTGTGACCGTTACGCTGCCGGGGGCAAGGGAAACCCTGTAGTTGTTCCTGCGGAAGCTGACGTTGAGTTCAAGCTTTTTCCAGTGAGGGGGCAGGTTCGGATGCACGTTGAGCATGGCGTTGTCGAACGAAATTCCGGCAAAATACCGGACCACGGTATCGAGCGTGCCGGCCATCACACCGCAGTGGATGCCTTCCTGTGTCGTGCCGCCCTGGGTGTCGCCTATATCGCTTTTCAGGGCTTCCATGAACCATTTCCATGCCGTTTCGTGGCCGTCGTCGAGGTAACTCGAAATAATCGAGTGGACAACCTTGCTCAGTGTCGAGCCGTGGCTCGTTCTCGGTTCGTAGTATGCGTAGTTGTCGCGCACCAGCTTTACCGGGTCGGGTACGGCATAACCGTTTTTTTCGAGGATCCGGGCCACTTCCGCAGGCGAAAGCGTGTAGAAGGTCATCAGCACGTCGGCCTGTTTTGCAACCTTGTAATAGTCGGGAGAGTCTCCTTCAGCCTTGAGAATGCGGTCCATCCGGTGGATATTGCCGTATTTCGAGCGGTAGTGCGTCCAGTCGAGTTCCTGGAGCGACATGTATCCTTCGAACTGTTCCAGAATATCCTTGCTGCCGAACGGAATATTCATGGAGCTGCTGATATCCCGCCATTTCTGCAGTTCGTCGAATCCGAGGTGGATTTTTTCGAGCAGGTTCCTCAAAACAGCCTCATCAATGGTTTCGCTGATTTCGACGGCTTTTTCGAAAAGCCAGGCAGCCATGATGTTGGTGTAGGCATTGTCCTTTACTCCTTCCATGCCGCTGCCGGGGAGCGTTTCATGGAACTCGTCGGGGCCCATGACCCCTTCGATATGGTATTTGCCGGTTTCCGGAGAGAGCGAGGCGATGCTTGCCCAGAATCGAGCAATTTCGAACATCATTTCCGTTCCGTATTCGTTGAGGAACCGGGTATCGCCCGAGTCATAGATGTATCGCCAGGTATTGTAGAATACCGCAATGGAGACATGCCGCTGCTTGCGGCTGAGATCGGGGCCCCAGGAGCCGCTTGTCGGATTGAAATGGATGACCTGGGTGTCCTCCTCTCCGTCGTCGGCGGTCTGCCAGGGGAACATCGCTCCCCGGTAACCATTCTCCCTTGCGTAGTTCCTTGCCGCATTGAGCCGGTTGTAGCGGTACATGAGCAGGGCTCTGGAGATATCCGGGAAGGTTCTGTTGAAGAACGGAAGAATGAAAATTTCATCCCAGAAGATGTGTCCCCGGTAAGCCTCTCCGTTGAGGCCTCTTGCCGTGATACCGGCATCGATGCCGGTGTTGTGCGGCGATGCCGTACCCATCAGGTGGTAGATGTGCAGGCGCAGCACCTTCAGGCTGAACCGGTCGCCCTCGATGACGAGGCCGTTTTTCCTCCAGATAGTTTCCCACGCTTCGGTATGCGCCTGAAGCAGTCCGTCGAAGGTCTCCTCCTGCTGCAGGGAGGCTTTTGCCGCTTCGAGCGGGTTGCCGACGCCATCGCTGTCGAGTGAGGTGTGGATGGCTACAAGTTTTTCGATGGTGCAGCTTTTCTCCGGGCTCAGCAGCATGCTGAAGGATTGCCCGATGAAGCGCTCCGTGGATGTAAGCGTCCGGTCCGCCTCGAGAGGCTGCCCGTGGCAGACCACCCTTGTCCGGGCTCCGGTTGCGATGCCGTAATGCGAATGGCTGGTGCGGACATGAAGAAAGATCGTTTCATTGTCGCTGCATGCCTCGATATGCTCGAGATGATCGGAGGCCAGCTCGCTGTATCGGGCGACCCCCTTGTTTTCAATGGTGCCGTCGATTGCCGAACGGAATGCAACCGATGCGGTGTAGTTGACCGGGCGGAGGTTGAAGCGGAGGGCGCAGCGGTGCGGGTTGGCCATGCTTGCAAAACGCCGGCTGCTGATTCTGCTTATTCTTCCGAGATTGTCCTGTATGACCATCTCCCGTTCCATGACGCCGTTCCGGAGATCGAGGTTCTGCCGGTAGCTGAGAATTTTCTCGGCGAAAGGGTCGGTGAACTCGCCGCCACCGATACTGAACTCCAGCGGCAGCCAGTTCGGGCAGTTCACGAAATCGTTGTTGAATACGGTCTGGCCGTGCACATCCGACGGGAGACGGTTGTAAATTCCTGCGATATAGGTGCCAGGGTAGTGATGCCGGGAGTTTTTCGAGCCTTCATAGGTTCCTCTGACGCCGAGATAGCCGTTTCCCGACGAAGTGAGCGCCTCCCTGAGTTTTTCGTCCCGGGCGGAGAAGCTGTTGTAGGTCAGGTTCCAGCCCTCTTTTTCGAGTCCCTCACTGAACCATGCCTCGATATCCTCAATCGTGATTTCCCCGAGGTCCCGGACGACGATATCGGCGCCCTCATCCCTGAGTTTCGAGCCTTCGATTTCGCGTGCAATGCCGAGGACCAGGCCGAAATTACCCCGTGAGCCGGCCTGAACGCCCGAAATGGCATCCTCGACCACGACGCACTCATGTGGTTCCAGCCCGAGATTGTGAGCTGCGGTGATGAAAATGTCCGGGTTGGGTTTGCCTTTAAGGTTCATTTCGATGGAAACCTCTCCGTCGACCCTGGTTTCGAAAAGATGCTCCAGTTCGGCAAGCTGAAGGATCACCTGGCAGTTGCGGCTCGATGAGGCTATGCCGATCCGGATGCCTTTGGCTATGAGTTTTTCGATCAGTTCAACCGAGGTTGTATACACATCGGGCCCCTCCCTGACGAGGATTTCGGTGAAGAGCGTGTTTTTCCGGTTGCCGAGACCGCAGACGGTCTCTTTTTCGGGAGTGTCGTCAAGCTCTCCGAAGGGCAGTTCTATATCCCTGGATGCAAGAAAGCTTTTGACTCCCTCCATGCGTGGTTTTCCGTCAACATATTTGTGATAGTCGTGAACCGGATCGAAAGGCACAAACGGTTCGTTGTTCACTTCAGCATAACTTTTCAGGAAGGAGTTGAACATCGATTCCCAGGCAAGGCTGTGCACTTTGGCCGTACCTGTGATTACTCCGTCGAGATCGAATATTGCGCCTTTAAATACGTTGCTCATTACTACACATTAAATGTTTGCGAGAGTTTGCCGAACTATGTTTTTACAGTGACAGAAGGCCGAGAATGGTCAGGAGAATATCGGGAGAAGGAACGGTGTAGCTGTTGGGACAGATCTCTTCCACCTGTTTTTTCAGTTTTTCATCCCGCGTTACAAAGACCGCCCAGACATCTTCGTACATTTCCACGGCTTTCTTCAGCATGGGAATGTCCGATGCGGTATCGCCGCAGACAAGGTTGGGTCCTGTTGCGGTGTCGATGCCGAGCTTGCCGCTGATGAAGGCAAGACCGTCCCCCTTGTCGAAATCCTTGATGGAGGAGCTGTCGCGGTTGACGTCTATGGTGAGAATGATCTCGATATCCAGTCCGGTGTCCTCGATGCGGAAATTACGGCCTTGCGGGTCGATTTCCCTGACAATGCTTTTTACTTTTTCAAGAAATGCCGAGGATTCATCGTCCCTGATGGATTTGCTTATGTCCTGCCGGGCTACCGTTGTCTGCCCGAACTTGATCTGCATGGCCGATCCGATAAAGTTGAACTTTTCGAAATTCGGATCCTGGAGCAGCACGTGAAGACGGTCGTTCAGCAGACGGATCATCTTCTGCTTGTTTTCCTCGATGGGATAACTGTTGAAATGCTCATCGAGGTCGATGAACTCTCGACCCTTGGAACCGGCATACACAAAGGTGTTGCTTGGATTGATCGATACGTTGAGAATACCGAAATCCTTCAGCGGCGCAGAGGTGATGAAAATCGGAAAGCGGCAGCAGTTTTTTGCGAACCGGGTGATGAAGACGGAGTTGTAGATCGGCTGCACCGAAGAGCGGTAACGGCCGCAGTAGTTGTTGGTCGTTCCGTCGCGGTCGGTCACGAAGGCGTTGAACCGTTTTCCCCGGAACATGTCGATGCCGTGGTTGACATAACCGCGGAAGCCGGGAATGAATTTGGCCAGATAGTCGATGAACTTGTCTTCGCCGTATTCCAGATAGTAGATGTCTTTCTGGAGCTCGCGTATTTCGTAGGTCAGATCGACCTCGATCTCTCTCATGCCGTCGATGCGCAGAAGCCGCTGTCCGGTGTCGTCGTCGATGTAGATGGTTTCGAGGGAGTAGAGCGCGTTTTTAAGCGATTCCACGCAGGAGCGGCCGACGACCCGCTGCTTGATGATGTTTCTGACAATCGGTTCCCGCAGTTCCCGTGTTTCAGCTTTCAGACGGTAGAGTTCCTTCAGAGTCCGGATATCCTGCAGCGTGATCGGAGAGATGCAGGTGGTGAGTTGGTGCTCTTTGAGAATCGTTTCGTGCATGCGTAGCCGGTAAGGAGATGTGGATAGAGTAGGTCGATAACCAATCTAAGCAAAAACGCAATAAAAGCTTGAAAAAACTTTTCTATTAACGCCTGAATATCCTCCGGCAGTTCCCGCTTCCCGAAGCTTTTCCGTATCAGGATTTTCCGATGGCCGAGAACGCCGGAAACCGTTCACCGAGCGAGGCCACAATCGCTTTGTGCAGCTTTTCGGGATCGTCGAGCGCATCGAGCACGACGAAACGGTTTTTTTCCTTTTCGATGATACGGCGGTACCCCTCCCGCACTCTCCGGTAGAAATCCGATCCCGACCGTTCCATCCGGTCAAGTTCGTTTTCGTCGAAAGCCAGCGGGAGCGATTTTTCGGAAAATTTCCGCAACAGGGCGTCCTCCGGCGAAATATCCAGATAGAAGGTGACGTCGGGGCGCAGCGAAAAGGTGGAGAGCCTGATGATGGACTGGAGCATTTCGGCGTCGAGACCTCTGCCGTAACCCTGATATGCCGTCGTGGAGTCGAAAAAACGGTCGAGGATTACGGTTTTTCCTTCGGCGATAGCCGGAAGGATGACCTGCTGCACCAGTTCGGCCCGGCTGGCCGAAAAGAGCAGCAGTTCGCCGACCGGGCTGATGTCGTGGCGGCTTTCCAGCAGGATGTGCCGGATTTTTTCCGCGATTTCGGTCCCTCCCGGTTCTCGCAGCACGATCGGTTCGCACTTTTTCCCGGCAAGCAGCTTCTGCAGTTTTCTGATCTGTGTGGACTTGCCGGCGCCGTCGATGCCTTCGAAAGTTATGAGCATGGTGTTCCAGGATAAGGATGTTCAGAAAGAATGAACTCCCTGACGGTTTCTGAAAATTTTTCAGGGTATTCAAGCATCGGCGCGTGGCCGCACTCTGCAAACATGACCAGGTCGGAACAGGGGAGCTCTCTTTTTACCGATTCGGCTATTTTCGGAGAAAAGTAACGGTCGCGGTCGCCCCAGATGACCAGAACAGGTATGCGAAGCTCTCCGAGGCGTTTGCGCAGGCCGGTGCGGTTCATATCGAGTTTCACGAGGTTCCGGTTCAGGCTCATGACCGTGTCGAAAGCCTCGCCGTCTCTGACGGCTGCGAGATTTTTGCGGAACGAGAGGGGATCGACGTTCTCTGTACGGTAAAATGCCGAGGAGAACATTTTTTCAGCCATTTTTTCTCCGGTCAGGATCTTTTTGAGAATCTGCCGCACGCCGGGAAGGCTTATGCCTCGGACCAGGGCAGGGACGTGGATGAACCCGTCCGTATTGCTGAGCACCAGCTTCCGGAATGTGCCGGGGTAGAGCAGCGCCGAGGCAAGCAGGTATTTGCCGCCCATGGAGTGTCCCGTGGCGTAGAGGGGTTCGCCGATGCTGTCGGTCTTTTCAAGAAATTCGCGGATCAGCGAGGCGTAGAGCTCGAGGCTGTAATCCGTATTGCGCGGTTTGTCGGAAAGTCCGAAACCGAGAAAGTCAAGGGCGAGAACCCTGAAAGAGCGCGCCAGGGATGGAATGACCTGCTCGTAAAAATCGAGCGAGGACGAGAGCCCGTGCAGGAGCAGCATGGTGTGTCCGGAACGCCCGGTTTCGATATAGTGGTGACGGTGACCTCCAAGGGTGATATACCTGTTTTGAGGAGCCATGACCGGGGAATGGGTTTACAGGCGATTGCGGGAAATACTCATCATATCCCGACTAAAATAATATCCGCAGGCAAAAATATCGCCGTGAACCGTTTTTTTCCTCGATCGTGTGCTGTTTTTTCCTCTTCGGGGAATTCAGTGCGGCTGTCCCGATGGCCGGATGACGATTTCATTAACATCGACATGAGGCGGTTGTGAAAGTGCGTAAAGTACAGCTCCGGCGACATCTTCCGGTTGAAGTTCCGGCGTGCCGGGTTTTTTCAGATGGTCCCAGAACGGGGTATCGACCACTCCCGGTTCTACGAGGGTAACGCGTACTCCGGTTCCGGCCATTTCGTTGCGTATGGCCTGCGCCATTCCGGTAACCGCCCATTTTGTGGCCGAGTAGAGGTTCCTGATCGAGGTGACCCTGCCGACCACGGAACCCGTCAGCAGAAAATGGCCCTTCGTTTTTACCAGTTCCGGCAGCGACAGTCGGGCTGTTGCTGCGGCACCGAACACGTTGACCATTACCATTTCCCGCCATTCATCCGGTCTGTCCTCCCCCCCCAGAAATGGCGAACCTTTCGAGAACCCCGCATTGGCGAACACGGCGTCGATACGGCCGAACCGGTCAAGGGTCGCGGCGATCATACGCTCCTGCGACGACCAGTCCGCAACGTCGCAGTGAACGGCGAAAGCCCGCTCCGGACCGATTTCTCCGGCAAGCAGGTCGAGTTTTGCGATGGAGCGTGCGGCCAGTACGACGCGGTACCCGGCATCTGCAGCCAGTCGCGCCGTCGCCGCCCCGATTCCGGTCGATGCTCCGGTAATGAGAAATACCCTGTTCTCAGCCATGGTTTCTGTGTTCTTGCGTTAAAAGAAAAGTACTTGTAAACATAGAAATAATTGCAGAATTTTTCCTTAAACTGAGATAATCCGGGCAGGATTGCTATGCGGCAGTTGTTTTTCGTTTTTCATGAAGCGGGTTGTTCGGCGCAAGCCTTGGGGTTTTTCTCCTCTATTGACGGAAAATTCGGGTTGTTTCGCTAAAACATCTTGGCTGAATAATGAAAGACTCAGAAGAATCCTGGCTGGAAGACGCCGGTCAACAGCTTCCCGAAAAACAGGCGCATCACGCCGGGAAGCCCGGATCGGACTTTGCCCATGCCGGAAGTCCCTTGGACGGGGAGCGTGAAGCTTATCAGCAAAGCGTCCTTCGCGCCGTACCCGTAGGTATCGGTGTGGTCGTCAACAGGGTCATAAGGGATGTCAATCCTCGACTCTGCGATATTCTCGGCTACCGTCGCCAGGAGCTTCTGGGCAGGAACTCCCGGATACTCTACGCGTCCGACGAGGATTACCGGTATGTCGGCCGCGAAAAATACCGCCAGATAGCCGAATACGGTACCGGAACCGTCGAAACCCGCATGCAGTGCAGGGATGGCCGCGTCATCGACGTGCTGCTCAGCTCTTCCCCCATCGATAGCAGCGATCTTCTCAAAGGCGTCACCTTCACCGTTCTCGATATTACCGCAGGCAAACAGGCTGAAATACGGCTTCGCGAGAGCGAGGAGAAATACCGCAGTCTTGTCGAGCAATCGATACAGGGGATGATCATCGGCCGGGACAATCCGCCGCGCATCTGTTTTGCAAGCAAGCCCATGGAATCCATTATCGGCTATACCCCCGGCGAGCTTATGGCCTTTTCTTCCGAGGAGCTGCTCTCCATGGTTCATCCTGACGAGCGGGAGATCTATTACAGGACCTTTCGCGAACGGATTGCCGGTCGGCTGCAGCAGATTCGCCGGGAGTTCAGGATGATCCACAAAAACGGCCAGGTGCGCTGGGTCGAGCTGTTCGGAACCACCATTTTCTATGAGGGGGCTCCTGCGACGCAGACCGTCATGGTCGATATCAGCGAAAGGAAATATGCCGAAGAAGAGCTGCTCGAGAGCGGCGAGAAGCTGAAAAAACTGTTCGACAATATCCGGGACGGACTGTTCGTTCATGCCGTGACCGATAGCGGATCGCATGGCGTTTTTGAAATGGTCAACCGGTCGGCATCGGAGATTCTCGGCTACAGCGAGCAGGAACTGCTCGGGATGTTCCCTGAAGATATCTATGCCCCGGTCTCTCCGGATGCCGGCATCGCCCTTGAGATGAGCCTTCTCGACCATTCCGGAAGCCAGTTATTCGAAGCGGTTCTGGTTCACAAAAACGGCACAAGGGTACCTGTCGAGGTCAGGACATCGAGAATAGAACTTTCAGGCAGGGAGTGCACCATTTCAACAGTTCGCGACATAACCGGCAGAAAACGCTCCCATGAAGAGCTGAGGAAGATCGCAACCGCAGTGCAGCAGAGTCCCACGGTTGTCGTCATGATGAACGCCGAGGCCGAAATCGAGTATGTCAATCCGAGATATACGGAATTGACCGGTTACAGAGCCAGTGAGGTTTTAGGGAAATATCCCGCCATTATGCAGGCAGGTATGATACCCCGTGATCAGTACAACCGGATGTGGAAGACCCTCAAAAGGGGAAGGGTATGGCGGGGAGAGCTGCTCGACAGGAAAAAAAGCGGTGAACCCTACTGGGAAAACATCATTATCGCGCCGGTAAAAAACGATCAGGGGGTCATTGCCAACTATGTCGCACTGGCCGAGGATATCACCGAACAGAAAAGGCTCTGGAGCGAACTTGTTGCCGCCAAGGAAAAAGCCGAGGAGAGCGACCGGCTGAAAACGGCGTTTCTTGCCAATATGAGCCATGAGATCCGTACACCCATGAACGGGATACTGGGTTTTTCGGAACTGCTGAAAGATCCGCTGCTCAGCGGCAGCAAGAAAGACGAATATATCGAGCTTATAGGCCAGAGCGGAAGGAGAATGCTCTGCATTCTGAACGACCTTATCGATATTTCAAAAATAGAGGCAGGGGAGATTACCCTGCAGTATACGGACGTATGTCTCAATGAAGTTTTTCATGACCTGCAGGCTTTTTTCGAACCGCAGGCTACCCGGAAGGGCCTCTATCTGCGTTGCGGCAAGCAGCTCGATTTTTCCGACTTTCATATCGAGACCGACCGGGTCCGCCTTACCCAGATACTGACCAATCTCCTGCAGAATGCCCTCAAATACACCCTTTCCGGAGGCATCGAGTTCGGCTGCACGAAAAAAAACGACCAGCTCGAATTTTATGTCAGGGATACCGGCATCGGCGTTCCCGACCATCTGAAAGAGAGGATTTTCGACCGGTTTCTCCAAGGGCATGCCGATGTCGCTTGCAAGCATGACGGCGTAGGTCTTGGCCTGAGCATTTCAAAATCGCTTGTGGAACTGCTCGAAGGGTCGATCCGGCTTGAATCTTCCGAAGGGAAGGGATGCGTCTTTTACTTCACGCACCCCTACCGAAAGGTCCGGCGTCAGGAGAAAGAGCGGAAGCCTCTCTCGGCGCCACCCGGACAAAAATTCAAACAAGACCTGTGCATTCTGGTTGCCGAAGACGACAACGTCAACCGGATATTGCTTGAGAAAGTGCTCGGCGGCAAACATATCGATGTCGTTGCAACGGTCGACGGCTGCCAGGCCGTTCGGGAGGTTCGGCAAAACCCCCGGATAAATCTTGTGCTTATGGACATCCGCATGCCGGGCATGGACGGATATGAAGCGCTGCGGGAGATCAAGGGGGCCAGGCCGGAACTGCCGGTTATCGCCCATACGGCCTTTGCTTTGCCCGAAGATAAAAAAAACGCGCTGGATGCCGGTTTTGACGCGTTTCTTACAAAACCGGTCAATATCGATGAGCTGTTTGGTCTGATTCGCCGTTTCACGGAATGAACTTTCAGTATGGCCGTTAACAGCACGTATTTCCTTTACAAACCGAAGCCAAAGGAGCAATCCATGCAGCTCAAAATCCTGATTGCCGGAACACTCCTGCTTGCAGCATCCGCATCCTGCGCACCTGCGCCGCAGGCGGGCAAGGAAAGCCAGCCGGCTGAAACCCTGATCGTCGAACCACTCCAGCCGAGGCAGGGAGAACCCGTTGCGCCCATTGCAGCGGGATCGGTCTCCAGTCCCGCTATGGCCGAACTCGGTAAGAAACTTTTTTTTGACCCCCGGCTTTCAAAATCCGGCATCATCTCCTGCAACTCCTGCCACAATCTCAGCATGGGGGGCAGCGACAACCTGAAATCCTCGGTGGGTCACAAATGGAACAAGGGACCTGTAAACTCGCCGACGGTGCTGAACTCGTCGATGAACCTCGCCCAGTTCTGGGACGGCAGGGCCAAAGACCTCCAGGAACAGGCGGGCGGCCCTATCGCAAATCCGGGCGAAATGGCATTCACCCACGAGCTTGCCGTCGGCATGCTGCAGTCAATCCCCGGCTATGTCGGGGAGTTCAGAAAGGTATTCGGGACCGATTCCATAACCATCGACCAGGTCACCCGGGCAATAGCGGCTTTCGAGGAAACGCTTGTCACTCCCGGATCCCGTTTTGACAAATGGCTTCTGGGAGATGACGCCGCCATAACGAAAGAGGAGCTTGACGGGTATGCACTCTTCAAGTCGAGCGGCTGTACTGCCTGTCACAACGGACCCGCTCTCGGCGGCAATTCCTATCAGAAAATGGGTGTCGTCGAGCCATACAGGGCAACGAGTTCCGCAGAGGGACGTTCGGCAGTAACCGGCAAGGACGCCGACCGATTCAACTTCAAGGTGCCCACGCTGCGCAATGTCGAGTTGACCTATCCCTATTTTCATGATGGTGAAGCCGCTACGCTTGCCGAAGCCATCGACGTGATGGGACAGATACAGCTTGGAAAGAAGTTTTCCCCTGAAGAGAATGCCAAAATCGTGGCCTTCATGAAAACGCTTACCGGAATCCAGCCTGTCTTCGAACTGCCGATTCTTCCTCCCTCTTCAGACAGAACCCCGGCTCCGGAGCCTTTCGGGAAATGATGCCCCCATATCGTTTCTTCACGGAAATCGGCCAAGGGCGCACATCTGTAGGTGCGCCTTTTTTTTTAACGCATGAAATATGCGCCCATCGGGAGGGAATGATTCGTCATGCCTGACTTCGCGGCTCTTCGGGACCCCGTCAACGGGCAAAACAGAGTCCTGGCAGAGCGCATAGCCGAACAGGAAGATATCCTCCGGCTTCTTTCTGAGCAGTTGCTGCGCCGGTGGCAGAGGGGTTCGAAGGGGCGAGCGGATCCGGATGTTTGCGCGGAAAGCGGCACTCTTCGTCGCTCAGGCAGGAATTGCCCATTTTGCAGCGGTTTGTATTTTTTCCCTGTTTGTTATCCCTTCCTGCCGTTTTTCGGGAGGCTGGCTTTTTTTGATCGGTCATTTGATTATTTTACATGCAGTTAGCTTGAGAATAGCTGTAATACTAATTTTCTTCGCTTTTCATGGTACCCCCTCCATGATATCAATGCGGTTTTTAACAGAGGTGCCTTTCGGTACATGGTTCAGCGTACCCGCCGATCATGCTGGGGCATTGATCGCGGGAACGGCTGTTTTGTTTTTCATGGTTTTCCGCAGAAATGGGGGCGTTTTTTTTCTGACGGTCTGCTCTTGCCGGGCTGCATCGTTCTGAAGTTTCGGGGCCGGTATCCGCAGAAGGGAGTACCGGCCGTTCTGTTTTTGTTTTTCGTTGACACAGCATCATCAAAATCATATCAATTCAACACCATGAAGAAAAAAAATCTTTTGCTGGCGGTTGCGCTTGTTCTGCTGGCTCCTTCGGCTCCCGCCGCTGCGGAACTTCGTTTCGGCGGTGAAGTCGGCCTCCGTCTGAGAGGCGAATTCACCGACACCGATTTCAACGGTTTCAAGGACAGTGAGGACGATCTGAGCTTCCAGTACCGTATCGGTCTTCATGCCGCAGCAGATCTCGGTTCGGGATATTTTTTCAAGGCGTTGATCCAGAACGAGGCCGGAATGTCGGGCGGCTGGCAGACCGTAGGGGAGAACAACACCGAGTCCTACGGGCTCGATGTGTCGAATTTCATTTTCGGGCGCGCTCTTGAAAACAGCATGTACATCCTGGGACGCCTTCCCCTCAGCAGTGTGGAAAACCCGATTTACGACGTGCTGCTCTATCCTACGCTCCCTTCGGATATTCCCGTTGCGACCTACAATCTCGACCGTTTCTTCGGCGGCAATTACAAGACGAAAATAGGTCCCGGCATGTTCAGCACCACCCTCGTCGTGATCGACAACAACTCCCGGGACGACAGCGCCGCTGAAGGCGACGGTATCTTCAACGACGGCTATGCTTTCCTGGCCGCATACAAGACGCATATCGGAAAAGTTGTCATCGAACCGGAGTTCGTCACGCTTCTGACAAACTGTTCGCCGGTCAACGAGTACGGTACGGTTTTCAAGCAGTCGGTAACCCCGATGGCTTTCGGCGCAAATGTGTCGGTTCCTCTCGACGACGCCACCATCGGGCTGAGCGCCTTTTACACCAGGGCCGACGACAAGGTTCCGAACACCAACGAGAATGTCGACTACAGCGGCTATCTGCTTCGTATCAAGGCCGAAAAAGGTCCTTTTACGGCATGGTTCGACTACAGTGCGGCAACGGACAAAAGCTCTTCGGTGGATGTCGATTACAGCAATACCTTTCTCTGGGCGCAGTACCGGATTCCGGTCTACGAATCCGCTGCCGGCACGTTCAACCTGACTCCGACGGTCCGCTATCTGACTACCTCGCGTGAAGCAGGCAGTTCGGACATCGACAACAGCCGTCTGCGAGTGGAGCTCTACAGCACCATGACGTTCTGATCCGCATTTTCTTTTCTTTCAGCCGTTCCGGTCTGCCGATACAGGGCAGGCCGGAACCGGTTTTCAGCCGGCAACGGCCACATCTTCCATCCTTTCGCAACAGGCGGCATCGCTTGCGCGCCGCGCCCCGCTGCCACGATCCGGCGCTTTTTGCAGACGGCAGCATAGATGCGTTTTTCCGGTGCCGGTTTTCAGCGGTACGGGGGAGCGTATGGTTTTTTTACTGCAGGGCCCGGATCTTTTCGATGATGTTGTGATGCGGGTGCTTCAGGAGGTCGTCGTCGTGTTCCGGCAGGGTGACGTGCCGGGCAACCACTTCGAGCATGCGCTTTTCGAGATGCTCGGCGATGTCGAGTATATGGGTGAGATGGTGCTGCAGTTCGTAGTGAATGAACTTTTCGGCATGATGCTTTTTCATCCTGGCGAGCAGTTCGGCCATCATGGAGGGCTCGATGTGGCGGGAAACCTCGCTGAAATACTCGAGCGGAAGGTCGTTGGCGTAGCCGGTGGCCTGGTCAACGCCCATTTTCCGGCAGACACCAGCGGCGATGGGGGGTTTGATATGCTCGACCATGAGCGGGATCACCACGAAATGCGGGATGTATTTCACGATCATGCCGATGGCATGGTAGAGATCTTCGAAGCCGTCGGTTTTACGGCTTACCACCGCCCTGACATAGGCGGCAACGCTCTGCTGCTGGTTTGCCGGCAGATGACGGAGATCTTCGGGTACGGGAATGTCGGTCCATGCCAGCGCTTCCTGCAGTTCACTCATGGGATTGTACTCTTTAAGACGTCGCCGTTTTCGGGTTTGCAGTTTGAGATAGAACCTGCAGTTTATCAAAAAAAAACCGAAGAATGAACCCCTTGGGTCTCTTCAGGATTAAAACGGCAATGAACAACGAAAAACCATGGGTTGATTGGCTATATTGAGCGGTTTTTGGATGTGAAGATTATCGCGCGGATGTGATGCCCCGAATAACATAACAGGTGGAACGGTATGGTGCTCTTAACGGTGGAAGGTCTCAGCAAACAGTATGGCCTCAAGAAGCTTTTCGAAGATGTCTCGTTCGGAATAGACGACAAGGACAAGATCGGTATTATCGGGGCTAACGGCAGCGGCAAGAGCACGCTCCTTAAAATTCTTGCAGGGGTTGAAACACCCGATACGGGCCGGGTGACGGTGACCAATAACCGGAAAATCGCCTATCTGCCGCAGGAGTCGCCCTATAACCCCGAGGATACGGTGCTCGAGGCCGTTCTGAAATCGGGCGACAACGTCATGCAGCTCATTCTCGATTACGAGCTCGCCTGCCGGGAACTTGAAGCCGGTCACAGCGACGATCCCGGGCTGCTTGAACGTTTCAGCCATCTGTCGCATGAACTCGATGCGTCAGGAGCCTGGGATCTCGAATCGAACGCTACGGTGGTGCTCGGCAAACTCGGACTGAACGACGTGACGGCCAGAATGGGCGAGCTTTCCGGAGGGCAGCGCAAACGGGCCGCCCTGGCTCATGCGCTTGTTACCCCTTCAGATGCCCTGATTCTCGACGAACCCACCAACCATCTCGATGCCGACAGCGTCGAGTGGCTTGAAAACTATATCCGCCGTTACCAGGGAGCGGTTCTGCTCATCACGCACGACCGGTATTTTCTCGACCGGGTCGCCAACCGCATGTTCGAACTCGATGGTCGCACGGCGCGGACCTTTTCGGGCGGTTACGCCAGCTACCTGCAGCAGAAGGACGAGCTGGAGCAGCAGGAGCAGCGGGAGGATCGCAAGCGGCAGGCGCTGATCCGCCAGGAACTCGACTGGATGAGAACCGGCTGCAAGGCCCGCACCACCAAGCAGAAGGCCCGCATGCAGCGGGCTGAAGAGCTGGTCTACGCTCCCGGAAAGGAGCAGCAGAAGGCGCTCGAGATCGGTTTCGGCGCGGATCGGCTGGGCGGCATGATTATCGAGTTTCATCAGGTCTCCAAATCGTACGGCTCGAAAAATCTGCTGCACTCGTTCGACTATATGCTGCAGAAGGGTGACCGTATCGGTATTATCGGTCCCAACGGTTCGGGAAAGACGACGCTTTTCGACATGATCACCGGTCGGGTAGAGCCAGACAGCGGGCGCATCGATATCGGCAAGACCGTAAAGATCGGCTACTACGATCAGGAGAGCCGTGAACTCGACGACGACAAACGGGTGATCGAGTTCATCCAGGAGGAGGCCGAACAGATAAAGCTGAAGGACGGACAGGTTTTTTCGGCATCGAAAATGCTGGAGCGTTTTCTTTTCAGCCCCTCGACGCAGTACAGCTATATCAGAACCCTTTCAGGGGGCGAACGCCGCAGGCTCTACCTGCTTCGCCAGCTTATCGGCTCGCCAAACGTGCTGCTGCTCGACGAGCCCACCAATGACCTCGACATTCCGACCCTCCGGGTGCTCGAGGATTATCTCGACAACTATCAGGGGTGTCTTCTCGTGGTGAGCCACGACCGCTACTTCCTTGACCGCACGGTCGAGCATGTGTTCGTTTTTGAAGAGAATGGACGGATCAGACGCTACCCCGGCAATTACAGCGTCTATCTTGAAATGAAGTCGAAGTACCAGGAAAAACCTGTGCCGAAAACGGACGCGAAAGAGCCGAAGAAAGACGCTCCGGCTGTCGCTGTCTCGTCGAAACAGCGCAAACTCAACAGCAGGGAGAAGCGTGAGCTCGAACAGCTCGAAGAGTGGATCGCGAAAGCCGAGGCCCGCCAGTCCGCTATCGGTGATGAACTGAACGCCGCATCCGGCGACTTCGCGCTGGTGCAGAAACTGACCGAAGAACTGCGCACCATCCAGCAGGAGATGGACGGCAAGATGCGCCGCTGGACGGAGCTTGCCGAGTTTCTTTAGGGGGAAGGAGGACGTGTGGGCAGAAGTGCCGGTTGAAGGCAATGGGGGAGATTCCGGATTCCGGATCCGGGTGAACAGCAGGTAATGATCGCCAATATGTTGGGAACTGAAATACGCGGAAGGCTCGAAGAGCTTGCCGATCACAAAACGGCGGAAATTCTCCGGTGGTTTTTCAAGACCGGACCCGGCGAGTATGGAGAAGGGGACATGTTTCGCGGAATCCGTGTGCCCGTGCTTCGCAAGCTGTGCCGCGAGTTTTCCCATGCGAGTGTCGACGATGCCGTCGGACTGCTTGCATCCGGGTGGCATGAAGACCGGCTGCTGGGTCTCCTGATGCTCGTCGAGCGGTACAAACAGCCGGATGAAGCACAGAGAACCCTGATTTTCAATCACTACTGTTCCCGTACCGACAGGATCAACAACTGGGATCTCGTCGATCTTTCCTGTCCGAGGATTGTCGGTTGCCACCTGCAGGAGCGCGACCGCTTGCCGCTGTACCGCTTCGCACTTTCGGAGAGCCTCTGGGAGCGCCGCATCGCTATCGTCTCGACGTTTCATTTCATCAGGGCCGGTGACTTCGGCGATACGCTTGCCATAGCCGAAAAGCTGATGGGCGACGCAGAGGATCTGATACACAAGGCAACAGGCTGGATGCTCCGCGAAGTCGGCAAACGGGACGTCGATGTGCTGGAAGGGTTCCTTTCGGAATATTACAGAGGCATGCCGAGAACGATGCTTCGCTATGCTATCGAAAAACTGCCGGAGCCTCGCCGCCAGGACTGGCTCAAGGGCCGGATCTGAGCCGCTGGCCGCTCCAGCGGAGCTGAAGTCTTCCGTTCCCTCCGGCTACTCTGTCGTCTCAATGCTGAAATTCCGGATGTCCGGTCTGCCACAGCCCGAAACTCAGGACGTCTGCCAGCGCTTCGAAGTTTTTCGTTTTCGAGTTTCCCATCCCATGACCGGCTTCGAAATCGGTGAACAGGAGCACCGGTTTGCCTGAAGCGGTTGCATTCTGGAGACGTGCTGCGAATTTTGCCGGCTGCCAGGCGATGACCCTCGGATCGTTTATTCCTGCCGTAACAAGCGCTGCCGGGTAGTTCACTCCCTGACGCAGGTTGAGATAGGGGTCCATGGCAATCAGCGCCCTGCACTCTGCGGGAATTTTCATGGTGCCGAACTCCGGGACGTTGACCGGCCCGTTGGCGGTGGTCTCACCCCGCAGCGGATTCATGGCGCCCACCTGCGGAATGGCAGCGGCGAAGAGATCGGGGCGTTCGGTCATTGCCCGGCCGACCATGATGCCGCCCGCGCTTGCGCCATTGATGACGATATTGCCGGGCGAAGAGTAGGCGTTTTTAACCAGATATTCCGCCATGCTGATGGCATCTTTCCATGTGTTGGCCTTGGTGGTTTTCATGCCTGCCGTGTGCCACCGGTATCCGAGTTCTCCTCCTCCCCGTACGTGCGGCACCGCCAGAATGCCCCCTTTCCATGTCCACAGCAGCATCGACGGACTGAAAAACGGGGTTATGGAGTTACCGTAAGCCCCGTAGCCGTAAAGCAGGACGGGATTCGACCCGTTCCGCTGGACTCCTTTTCGGTAGATGAGCGAGAGCGGCACCTCGACGCCGTCGTGCGACGGCACCATCAGCTCCTCGACGGCAAGATCGTCGTATTCCGGATAGGCTGCCGGAGAGGAGAGGGTTTCGTTGACGAATGAACCGCTTTCGGCGTCGAAGCGGAACCGGCGGTAGTCGCGGTTCCATCCGGCAAGCACCGCCCAGACCTCCGGGTATCTGAACCCTTTCGAGGAGAGTGTTATGGTGCCTGCGCCGAAGGGGAGCGTGAGTTTTTCGGAAAGAACGCTTCCGTACTTCTGGTGGTAAAGCTCCTCCTGTACCCCGTTCCGTGAAAGGGTGTAGAAAATGCCGCTTCTGGAGAGGACGAATCCGGTCAGCATGGCCCCGCGGAATTCGGGTACGACGACTTCAGCACCTTTCAGGTCGGGTTTCTGCAGGGAGGTTTTCAGCAGTCTGAATCCCGGCGCGTTTTTCGGGGTGTAGAGGTAAAGATCTTTTTCCGTTACGGCGAAATCGTGGATTTCATCTTCAGGCCTGAAAAGTCTTTTCCAGGCGATTTTTTCCTTTTCCAGTTCGGAGACCGGCGCGTAATAGACCGTCAGACGCCGGTCGACATTGGACACGAAAGCGAAAAGCGAGCCGCTCTCCTTGTCGTAGGACACCTCGGGAATGTCGTCAGGATTGATGGCAAGCTCGGCGTTCAGGGTGCTTGAAAAGATTTCCCTGTCCGCAGCCGGATCGGTTCCTGCCTTGTGCAGCCAGGTTTTGCTGGCGTACTGGGGACTGTTTTCCTTTTTTGAGGGAGCTTCGAGGCGATTGTACAGAAACGCACTGCCGTCGGGCGTCCATGAGGGCGAAGCGAAACGGCAGCGGCTTATGGTTTCAGGGTAGAGCCGAACGGTTCCGGTTTCCATGATCAGGAGACTGGCGTTTTCCGAGCCATTGGGGTAAACGGTGAACGCCACCTTCGAGCCGTCGTCGGAGGGCGCTATCGTACCGATGACATAGCTGCCTTTTCTGTCGCCCGAGTAAACCCCGGGATCGAACAGCAGGGTTTCCTTTCCGTTGTATCCGTCCCGGCAGCAGAGTTTTCCGGTTTCATCGCCGGGCGTCTGTTTCAGGTAGAAGTACCGGTCGTTGTCGGTAATGGCGAGATTGTAGATTTTCGCGGATTTTCGTCCGTCGAACTCCTGCATCTTTTTCAGCAGCTCCTTTCGGCCCGGAATGCCGTCCAGGACTTTTCGCGCGAATGCCGACTGCTCTTTCATCCATTTGAGGACTTCAGGAGCCCTGGGCTTTTCCATATAGCGGTAAGGATCGGCCAGGGTGGTATCGCAGAGGGTTTCCTGAAAGGATGTTGCCAGTGCCGGTGACGGAGGGTTCGAAAGAGACCCCGAACGGTCAAGGGCGGAGGCAGTCCCCGGCAAAACAAACAGAATCGAGAGCGAGATCAGGTTTTTGCAAAAAGTCATAACGGTCCAGATGAAATAAAATGTGTTGTCGGGAGCATAGTGTCCCCTGCAGTACGGGAGTGCTTGAGGACGCCGGTTTTTGCGGCCCTGCAAGCCTGAATATACGATCTCCGGTATCGAAAACAGCGTTTTTGACCAATTCACGGGGGGGTTCCCCGGAAAGTGGCGAACAAGAGAACGGCGGGATGCCGGACCGGCAGACCCGGTGCGACATCCCGCCGTAATGGCGGGTATTCATCATTCCCTATCTTCTGTCGTCTCCGCCCCGGTTGCCGTTGTCATTCCGGTCATTCCGGTCATTCCGCTTCTCCTCGAACCGCTGGTCGTCACGGTTCTCCATCCTTTTGTCCTCTGGAGACCGGATCTCCTTTTTTACCCAGCGGTTCCCGTGCTTTTTGCGGTACTCGGTGTCGCGGTGCTTTCTGATCTCGGCCCAGCGGTATTTTCTGAGTTGGCCGGGCAGCCGGTTTTCGCGTACCACTGCCCACTGACCCCGGTGTGATGATGACCGGTACCAGTAGCCCTGCCTGTAGACGTAGTAGTAGTTTCCGTAACGGATAATGTCATAGGCGTTGCCGGTCGATACCGAAAAACCGAGTTTCGGCACGTAGATGAACTCCGGCCAGGAGTTGATGACAAATGCCGGCCGGTCGGCGGTCCTTACCTGTACGATGACATCCGCCTCCGCGTTAGCCTGAGGCACTGCGCCAAGCAGCATTCCTGCAATTCCCGCCGTTATCCAGATCTGTTTTTTCATGGTGATAGTTCTTTTGTTACACATTGAGCGTTTTAGATACATGAGCCGCGTGATTGTGATCGCTTGCTCCGTTCATTTTCTGTAGCCATCCCGCCATTCGTCGTAGCTGTTGCCGTCCCGGTTCCGGTCGTTCCTGTCGGGCCCGTTGTCGTCACGGCTGCGTTTGTCGCTGCGACTATCCTGTTTCTCCTCTTTTTTGTTGCGGCCATTGCCGGCTTTGTCGTCGGAGCGCCGTTTTTCGATAACCTGGACGTAATTGGCTGGACGACGCTCACCTTCGCTTCTCCGGTCGTCGTCGAAGCGGCGTTCATCGCGATTGTCCCTCCGGTCATCGATGCGGGGTCCCTGGTTGAACTGGCGGCTTCTCTCGTGTTTGCGGTATTCGACATCGCGATACCGCCGGATATCCACCCAGTTGTGTCTGCGGATTTTTCCGGGTATCCTGTCGTGCTGCACGATCATCCAGGGACCGCGTTTATGGGATGAGCGGTACCAGGAGTTGTTGCGGTAGACGTAGTAGTAGTTGTCGTACATCACGATATCCCAGGGGCTTCCCACAGCGACGGAGAATCCGAGGGCCGGAATGTAGATGAAATCATACCGTTCCGCGCTCTCTCGCCACCCGCTATCGCGATGACGCCGGTATTCGTTGTCGCGGAACCGGCGGATATCCACCCAGCTGTGTCTGCGGACCCTGTCGGGCAGCCGGTCGCGCTCGACGATAACCCAGGGGCCACGCTGATGGGAAGCCCGGTACCAGTAGTTGTCGCGATAGACGTAGTAGTAGTTGTCGTACCTTACGATATCCCACTGATTTCCCTCGGCTACCGAAAATCCGAGATCCGGTACATAGATGAATTCAGGCCAGACATCGATGGCTATCGGGGGCCGGCTGTTGACTCCGATATTGACGTTGATATCGGCACGGGCGTCGGATGGAGTATTGCCGAGCAGCATTCCTGCGATTCCGGCGGCCACCCATATCTGTTTTTTCATTCGTTTGCTCCTGATTTGCTTTTATCAGTTGTTCAGACTCCGTTCTGCATCGTTTCTACCAGTTCAGACGTCCAATTCCTCCGGATTCCTGCGGAAAAAAATTCGGGAGCGGGGAGGCAGTAAAAGATTGTGGGCGGTATGCGGTGAGCAGTGAGCGGGAAAAGGAGTCGGGAACGGGGAGGCGGTGAAAGATTGTGGGCGGTGAGCGGTATGCGGTAAGAGGGAAATTGGGTCGGGAGCAGGGGTGTGGGTGAATAAGGATAAATACGGGCGATTGGAGGTCAGCTGTGGAGCTGGCTTGCAAGCACGGTTCTGATCCTGTCGAGCGTACGGAGCATGTCGATGGGCAGGGGAGCGCTGAAGGAGAGCGTTTCATGGGTCGTGGGCTGGCTGAAACGCAGTTTTTCGGCATGCAGCGCCTGCCGGGGCATGATTTCGAGCAGATTTTTTACGAAGCTTTCGCTCCGGCTGAAGGCGAGTGTTCTCAAAACCCGTCCTCCGTAAGTTTCATCCCCGAGGATCGGATGACCGATATGCTGCATGTGCGCCCGGATCTGGTGGGTGCGGCCGGTATGCAGGGTGAGCGAGACGGCCGAGAACCAGAGCAGGTTCTCCCCGACAAGGTAGTCGGTAACGGCATGTTTGCCGTCAGCCCCTTCGTAGGGGTAGTTGGCCATCACCTTCCGGTTTTTTTTCGATCTTCCGATGTTGGTCAGGATGGTGCCCGACACGGGATCGGGCACTCCCCAGACAATGGCCTTGTAACTCTTTTCCACCTGCCGCTGCGCGAACTGCCGGGCAAGCCGGTGCAGGGCCGTCGGATTTTTGGCGATAATGATGAGGCCGGAGGTGTCCTTGTCGAGCCTGTGGACGATGCCCGGCCTGAGTTCAGAGGGATCGAGCGTTCCGGCGTCCTTTCCTATGTGGTGCAGGATGGCGTTGGCCAGAGTGCCGGTCCAGTTGCCGAATGCGGGGTGCACCACCATGCCCGGCTCCTTGTTGACGACCATAAGATCGCAGTCCTCGTAAACGATGCTGACCGGAATGTCTTCAGGGGCAAGTTCCGGAGCTGGCGGACGGAGAAAGGTTATCTGGATGGCGTCGCACGACTTGATGCGGTAGTTCGATTTGACCGGTCGGCCGTTTACCAGCACACGCCCCTCCTCGATAGCCTCCTGCACCTTGTTCCGCGTGGCGTTTTCAACCTGCTGGGTAAGGTACTTGTCGATCCTCATGGGTATCTGCACCTTGCTGACCTGGAGCGCAAGTTTTTTAGGCTCGGCCTTCTCCTCTTCCGGCTGGAACGATTCGTTTTTTATGGAGTGATTTTGCATTTTGTGAAACTTGACGGCCTCCGGGGGTTCTGTTCCGGATAAGGTATAATAAAACCAGCAGATTTCTTTCATATGCAGGAACAAAGGGAAAGCGGGCTTTACGATGTCGATGTTGCCGTTATCGGTTCGGGCCCCGGCGGATACGAGGCCGCCCTCAGGGCCGCCCGCAGCGGCATGAAGGTGGTTCTTGTCGAAAAGGCCGCTCCGGGCGGCGTCTGCGTGAACTGGGGCTGCATTCCCACCAAGGCCCTGCTGCGCAGCGCGGATCTGTTCGATGAACTTCCCAAAGCCGGGGTGTACGGCGTGCATGTTGAACATGCTTCATTCGATCTGGCGCAGGCCGTCAAGCGCAGCCGCAATGTGGTGCTGAAGCTCTCCAAAGGCATCGAGTTCATGCTCAGGAAAGCCGGTGTCGAGTACCGGCAGGGCGAAGCCCGCCTCTCCGGAGAGCACGGAATATCGGTCAATCGCCAGCACGCTTCCGCTTCCGCGTTTTCCGCCCGGCATATCATCATCGCCACCGGCGGACGTTCCAGGGAGCTGCCGGGCCTGATGCCCGACGGACGGCGCATCATCACCAGCAGGGAAGCGCTCGCCCTGAAGGAGGCGCCCCGTTCGATGCTGGTGCTGGGCGGAGGAGCCATAGGGGTTGAAATGGCCTGGTTTTACGCAAAAGCCGGCACGAAGGTCACCATCGTTGAAATGATGCCCCGTATCCTTCCGCTCGAGGAGACCGAAATTTCGGAAGCTCTCTCCCGTTCGTTCGAAAAGGCGGGCATCGAAATACTCACCGGGGCAAGGCTTCAGGAGGTTGTCTGCGGTGATGAGGGAGTTCAGGGCGTCATCACGAGGGAGGGCGAAGAGCCCCGGCCGGTCAAGGCCGACTGCCTCCTGGTTGCCGTAGGGGTGGCGGGCAATGCCGAAGGGCTGGGACTCGAGGAGGCGGGCGTGGAAATTTCCGGAGGCTTTATCCTCACCGATGCCCAATGCCGGACGAGGGTTCCCCATATTTATGCCATCGGCGACGTCCGGGGAGGCATGCTGCTTGCCCACAAGGCATCTGCCGAAGCGGCAATCGCCGTTGCCTCCATTGCGGGAAAACCGCTTCCCGGTCTCGACGAGACGAAAATTCCGAGATGCGTCTATGCCGAGCCGGCAGTCGCCAGCGTAGGACTTACCGAAGCGCAGGCTGCAGCCGCAGGCTACAGGGTCATCACCGGACGCTCGATGTTTGCCGCCTCGGGCAAAGCCAACGCCTACGGTCATCTCGAAGGGTTGGTGAAGCTGGTATTCGATGCGGGGAATCATCGTCTTCTCGGTGCGCACATTCTCGGCCACGGTGCGGTGGAGCTTGTCGGCGAAATCGCTCTGGCCCGCCATCTTGAAGCGACGGCCGAAGATATGGCGTATGCCGTTCACGCCCATCCCACGCTCTCGGAAACCATCAGGGAGGCTGCCGAACATGCGCTCGGGCAATAGGCCTTCGGGGCCGTTTACGCGGGAATTGCCAGGGAACGACAAAAACCTTTCCGAAGTGCGAGAACTATTTTCGATTGTCTCCTTAAAAGCATAAATTCAGAGTTTATTATTTGAGTTTTAAAAAAAAACAGTAAGCCTTTTCCTCTGAATAAGTTCACCCTTCAGCAGGCGGAGTAACAACCAAAAGATCAATTATGACTCAGACTGAAACAGCTGCAAAAAAGAGTGCCGCAGCCAAGGCAAAAGCAGGTTCGGATGCGCCGGCAACCCAGGAACCGAAGAAAGCGACAAAGCCAGCTGGCAAAAAGAAGTCAGGCCTGGCATTTCCGTTTACGGCCATTGTCGGTCAGGAGGAAATGAAACTCAGTCTGATTCTCAATATTATCGATCCGAGGATTGGTGGCGTGCTGGTCATGGGACACAGGGGTACCGGAAAAAGTACCACCGTCAGGGCTCTTGCCGAAGTGCTTCCCTTTATCGACAGGGTCAAGGACGATATCTACAACCGCACTCCCGAGCAGTACCTTGAAGGCGAGGACGCCAGGAAGGGCCGCAAGGCAATCGATCCGGCATCCATCAAAATCGAAAAAATTCCGGTACCCGTCGTCGATCTTCCGCTCGGAGCCACCGAGGACCGCGTCTGCGGAACCATCGATATCGAACAGGCCCTCACCAGCGGCGTCAAGGCTTTCGAGCCCGGACTGCTTGCCCAGGCGAACCGCGGCTTCCTCTACATCGACGAGGTCAACCTGCTTGACGACCACCTGGTCGACGTGCTGCTCGACGTTGCCGCCAGCGGCAAGAACGTCGTCGAGCGCGAAGGTATCAGCATCCGCCACCCGGCCCGTTTCGTGCTTGTCGGTTCCGGCAACCCCGAAGAGGGCGAGCTTCGTCCCCAGCTGCTTGACCGTTTCGGTCTGCATGCCCGCATCATCACCATTCTCGACGTCGCCAAACGTGTCGATATCGTCAAGCGCCGCCGCGATTACGACGAGGATCCGGACGCTTTCATGAAGAAATACAACCGCGAACAGCTGAAGCTTCAGAAAAAGATCCAGCAGGCCAAGGAACTGCTTCCCCAGGTGAGCATGAACGACAGCGTGCTGACCGATATCGCCAGGCTCTGCATGAATCTCGGCATCGACGGCCACCGCGGCGAGCTTACCATTACCCGCACCGCCCACGCCCATGCAGCTTTCCTCGGCGACAAGGAGGTGACCATGAAGCATGTCAGGGAAATTGCAGGACTCTGTCTCCGGCACCGCCTGCGCAAGGACCCGCTTGAAACTCTCGACGCCGGTGAAAAAATCGAACGTGAACTCGCAAAAGTCCTTGGAGAAGCAGAAGCAGTATAATGATAGCTTTTACCGATATAGTTGGAATGGATCTGGCCAAGCAGGCGCTCATGCTGCTGGCCGTCGATCCTTCACTCGGAGGGGTGGTTATTCCCTCGGCGGTCGGTTCCGGAAAGTCAACGCTTGCCCGTGCATTTTCGGGCATCCTTCCTGAAGGAACTCCATTTGTCGAGCTTCCTCTGAATGTAACCGAAGACCGCCTGATCGGCGGTGTCGATCTCGAAGCCACCCTTGCATCGGGCGTCCGCGTCGTCCAGCACGGGGTGCTTTCCAAAGCCCATGGCGGCGTCCTCTATGTTGATTCGCTCAGCCTGCTCGACAGTTCAGCCGTGTCGCACATCATGGACGCCATGTCGCGGGGCGAAGTGCTCGTCGAACGCGAGGGCCTCAGCGAGGTGCATCCGGCCAACTTCATGCTGGTCGGCACCTACGATCCCAGCGACGGAGAGGTGCGCATGGGGCTGCTCGACCGGATCGGCATCATCGTTCCCTTTACCGCCCAGAACGATTTCCGGGCGCGCAAGAAAATCGTCAATACCGTGCTCGGCAAACGGGATGCGGAGGATACGCAGGATGAGCTGAACATGCTCAAGGGCCTTATCCAGGCCGCAAGGGAGCAGCTTCCGCACGTCTCCATAACCGGCGATCAGGTAAAGGCGCTCATCCAGACCGCACTCAGCCTCGGGGTCGAGGGAAACCGGTCCGACATCTTCACCGTCCGTGCGGCTCTTGCAAGCGCGGCGCTCGCCCAGCGCACCGATGTCGAGGAGGAGGACATGAAGCTCGCCATCAAGATCGTGCTGATTCCCCGCGCCACGCGCATGCCTGAAAGGGAGCCCGATGCCGACGACATGCCGCCGCAGGAGGAACCTCCGCCGCAGGAGGAGCCCGAAGCAGAGGACGAGGAGGCGCCGGCCGACACTCCCGATTCGGATGCGGAATCCGACGAGGAGCAGAAGGATACTCCCGACATGATCGAGGAGCTCATGATGGACGCCGTAGAAACCGAGCTGCCCGACAACATTCTCAATATCTCGCTCGCTTCCAAGAAAAAGAGCAAGTCCGGCAGCCGGGGTGAAGCGCTCAACAACCGGCGCGGTCGTTTCGTGCGGGCTCAGCCCGGCGAAATGCGCAGCGGAAAGGTTGCCCTTATTCCGACGCTCATTTCCGCCGCACCGTGGCAGGAGACCCGGAAGCGCGACAAGAAAATGGCAGGCAGGCCGAAAACCGCGCTCATCATCAGCAAGGACGACGTCAAGATCAAGCGGTTCCGCGACAAATCGGGCACGCTTTTCATCTTCATGGTAGACGCCTCCGGCTCCATGGCGCTGAACCGCATGCGGCAGGCCAAGGGCGCCGTGGCGAGCCTGCTGCAGAATGCCTACGTGCATCGCGACCAGGTTTCGCTGATCTCGTTCCGGGGCAAACAGGCACAGGTGCTCCTGCCTCCATCGCAGAGCGTAGACCGCGCCAAACGCGAGCTGGATGTGCTGCCTACGGGTGGAGGAACTCCTCTCGCCTCCGCGCTCTACCTTGGCTGGGAAACCGCCAAGCAGGCTCGCACCAAAGGCATTTCGCAGATCATGTTCGTACTCATTACCGACGGACGCGGCAATATCGGTCTGCAGTCGGCGTTCGATCCCGAAGCTCCGAAACCCTCCAAGGAGGAACTTGAAAAAGAGATCGAAGCGCTTTCCGGTTCCATATGCGCCGACGGAATCGCGGCAATTGTGGTGGATACCCAGATGAACTACCTTTCGAGGGGCGAGGCTCCCAAACTCGCCCAGAAACTCGGAGGCCGTTACTTCTACCTCCCCAATGCCAAGGCGGAACAGATTGTCGAAGCCGCACTCAGTTTTTAGTTTTTCTTCCGCCTCCTGTGTATCTTGTGTATACAGGAGGCAGAAAGGAATGGTTTGCCTTCAAATCACATTAGATGCACAAGTTTCTCCGGAAAAAGCAGATGATTTCGTCTAATGCTCACCTATCAGTTACATCATGTCAACTCGCCGCAAAATCGCCGCTATTGTAGGGCTTGAGCAGTACAATGCCGGTCTCTGGAAAAAAATCAAGGGGCTTCTCCAGAACGAAGCCGAACTTACCCAACTGAGTGATGTCGATCTTGAAAAGCAGACCCCTGAAGCGGCCGAGGCCATTCAGGACGCCGACTGCGTCTTCATGAGCATGATCCAGTTCAAGGAACAGGTCGACTGGTTCAAGCTGCAGCTCGAACAGGGCAAGCCTGACAAAACGGTTTTTGTTTTCGAGTCCATGCCCGAAGCCATGTCGCTTACCAAGGTCGGCAATTATGCCGTCGGCGACGGGAAAGCCGGCATGCCGGACATGGTGAAAAAGGTGGCCAAGATGCTGGTCAAGGGGCGCGACGAGGATGCCCTCTACGGCTACATGAAGCTCATGAAGATCATGCGCACCATTCTGCCGCTCGTGCCCAGCAAGGCGAAGGACTTCAAGAACTGGCTGACGGTCTATTCCTACTGGATGCAGCCCACACCGGAAAATATCGCCAACATGTTCCGGCTGATTCTCCGGGAGTATTACAACGAGCCGGTGACGGTAGGCGCCATAGTGGACGTGCCGAACATGGGGCTCTACCACCCCGACGCTCCGGCCTACTTCAAGGATGTCAAAAGCTTCAAGAGCTGGTCGAAAAAGCGCGGCATCAACTTCGATAAAGGCCAGAAAATAGGCGTTCTCTTTTTCCGCAAGCACCTCATTCAGGAAAAAACCTATATCGACAACACGATCCGTGTGCTCGAAAAACAGGGAATCCATGTTTTTCCCGCTTTCGTGATGGGCGTCGAGGGACACGTGCTGGTCAGGGACTGGCTGCTCAGGGAGAATCTGGACCTGCTTCTGAACATGATGGGATTCGGTCTTGTCGGCGGTCCGGCAGGTTCGACCAAGCCCGGCACCGCGTCCGAGGCCCGTCAGGAGATCATGGCGAAGCTCGATGCGCCCTATATGGTGGCGCAGCCGCTGCTGACCCAGGATTTCGAGTCATGGCAGGATTACGGCGTCTCCCCCATGCAGATTACCTTTACCTACTCCATTCCCGAAATGGACGGAGCGATATGCCCGGTCATTCTGGGAGCGCTCAGGGACGGCAAGATCGAGACCGTTCAGGAACGCCTCGAGCGGCTTGCCCTGCTCGTCAGGCAGTGGCTCCGTCTGCGGGAGGCTTCCAACCGCGACAAGAAACTCGCTTTTGTCGTGTACGACTATCCTCCGGGACTCGGCAAGAAAGCCACGGCAGCCCTGCTCGATGTGCCGAGAACGCTTTTCGTCATTCTGCAGCGCCTGAAAAAGGAAGGGTACAACGTCGGGCAGCTTCCCGAAAGTGCCGACGAGCTGTTCCATGCGCTCGACCGTGCGACCGACTACCAGATACAGCAGCAGCGCCCCGACGCCGTGAAGGTCAATTACGAGAAGTTCAAGGAGCTGACCTCGGCCCGCGAACGGGAACGCATCGAGGAGCGCTGGCAGGGTTTTCCCGGCGAAATCGTGCCGATCGGCACCGAGGAGGTGTTTGTCGGCGGCATAAGATTCGGCAACATCTTTATCGGCGTGCAGCCGCGGATCGGCGTGCAGGGAGACCCCATGCGCCTGCTTTTCGACAAGGCCAACACACCGCACCACCAGTATATCGCATTTTACCGCTGGATCAGCCGCGAGTTTCAGGCGCACGCCCTGGTGCATGTGGGCATGCACGGATCGGTCGAATGGATGCCCGGCCTGCAGTCCGGCCTGACCGGTGACTGCTGGCCCGATGCGCTGCTCGGCGAGGTGCCGCATATCTACATCTATCCGGTCAACAACCCCAGCGAGTCCTCGATTGCAAAACGAAGGGGACTGGCCACCATGGTTTCTCATGTGGTGCCTCCGCTCGCGCGTGCAGGCCTCTACAAGGAGCTTCCCGCTCTCAAGGACCTGCTTACGGATTTCCGTGAACGCAATCTGGCCATCTCGTCCGACGGCAACGACGACAGAACCGGCATGGAGGAGGCGATCATGGAGAAAGCCGAACTGCTCAACCTTACCGACGACTGTCCCCGTCGCGAAGGGGAAGGGTTCGGCGACTACGTCAGCCGGCTCTATATCTACATTTCGGAGCTGGAGAACCGGCTGATTTCCAACTCCCTGCACGTATTCGGCGAGGCCAGCCCGCTGGAATCGCAGATCATCACCATTACCGAAACCCTCAAGAACCGGGGAGATGACGGAAAAACCCTGCCCTATATCCTCATGACCTCTTCAGGCAGGAACGGCCACTACCGGAGCTACGAGGAGCTTACCAGCCGATCCAGAAAGGGCGATGAAGAGGCGATTCGCCTGCGCGAGTGGGTTGAGCAGGCCTGCCGTGATTTCGTGCAGCAGGTGCTGTTCGACCGTAAAAGCGTTTCGTCGTCGTTCGCTTCGATAACCGGCGGAGCCCAGCTTGCTGCCGAGTATGCGCCCCTTGTCGAACGCCTCACCACCGAGGGTTCCCAGCTTCTCCATGCGCTTCGCGACAACACCGGAGAGATGGAGTCGCTCATGAAGGTGCTTCGGGGACGTTATATCCCTTCAGGTCCCGGCGGCGATCTGGTGCGTGACGGCATCAACGTGCTCCCTTCGGGCCGCAACATCCACTCCATCGATCCGTGGAGAATTCCTTCGGAGCTGGCATTCAAGCGCGGTACGCTCATCGCCGACAGCATCGTCAAAAAGCATCTCGAAGAGAACGACGGCAACTATCCTGAAACCATCGCGCAGGTGCTCTGGGGCCTCGATACCATCAAAACCAAAGGCGAGGCTGTAGCTGTTGTCATCAGGCTGCTCGGCGGCGAGCCCTCCTACGACGGTTCAGGCAAGATCAGCCACTACTCTCTGGTGCCGCTTGAAAGGCTCGGAAGGCCGCGAATCGACGTGCTCATGCAGCTCAGTCCGATCTTCCGCGATGCGTTCGGCATTCTCATGGACCAGCTCGACCGCCTCGTCAAGGAAGCCGCGAAAGCCGACGAGTCCATCGAAATGAACTATGTGAAAAAACATGTCGACGAGGCCCTCGCTACCGGCGTGGAGTTCGACAGCGCTACCGCCAGGCAGTTCACCCAGTCGCCCGGAGCTTACGGCACCTATGTCGATGATATGATCGAAGATTCCGCCTGGGAGTCGGAAAGCGACCTCGACGACCTCTTCATCCGCCGCAACAGCAGCGCTTACGGAGGCGGCCGCAAAGGGGAGAAGGAGACCGAAATTCTCAAAAACCTGCTCGGATCGGTCGATCGGGTGGTGCATCAGGTCGATTCCACGGAGTTCGGCATTTCCGATATCGACCACTACTTCTCATCCTCGGGCTCGCTGCAGCTTGCCGCAAGACGCCGCAACACCCGCACAAGCGACGTGAAGCTGAACTATGTCGAGTCCTTCACCTCGGACATCAAGGTGGACGACGCCGAAAAGTCGCTGCGTGTCGAGTACCGCTCCAAGCTGCTCAACCCGAAATGGTTCGAGGGCATGCTCAAGCATGGCCACAGCGGCGCCGGCGAAATCAGCAACAGGGTGACCTACATGCTCGGATGGGATGCCGTGACCAAGAGCGTCGATGACTGGGTGTACAAGAAAACCGCAGAGACCTACGCACTCGATCCCGAGATGCGCGAACGGCTTGCCACGCTCAATCCGCAGGCCATCAAGAACATCGTTGGTCGCATGCTCGAGGCGCATGGCAGGGGAATGTGGAAGGCCGACGAGAGCATGATCGACGAGCTGCAGGAGATCTACGCCGATCTGGAGGACAGGCTCGAAGGGATGACCGACGACGAATGAGGTGTATGGCACGTTCCGTTTGTTGCGCGATCCGTCAGCTGCGTTGGGTGGTGCTCGAAATCCTCACGTACTTCGTGTACGCTCCGGTTTCTGCGCTCCATCCGCCTTGCTGTCGAACCGCTCACGACAACGGAACGAGCCGTCCATGCTGATGTAATGTCTTTTTACACTCGCGCTCCTCAACGGAGCTTGTTTTAGCGACACCGGCATTTACGAGTGAACCTGTTTCCTGCAAGGGCAGATCTCTGTGTCTGTCTTTGCAGCGCAGGGCCGCCCTGCTTTTTTTTGCCCTCTCAGCCCCTTATCTCCTTTTCACAACTTCGTGCGCATGCAGCGCTCGAAGCGCGATTTCACCTTGTCTGCGAACCACTTCGTGGAAAGGTTCCTGCCCGAAAACTTGTCGCTTTTCAGGGGGATTTCAGGCATTCCTGCATGGATGGC
>NZ_JBAWHG010000013.1:0-8828 GCF_049593655.1 Chlorobium sp. | reverse complement strand
CTCAACGACAGCCGGGGAAAACCGGTTGTCCGCATCACCAGCCCGGAGCTGGACAGGATGGTCCGCTTCGCCAGGGTGTCGATTTCCCACGACCGCCACTCTGCGGTAGCCATGGCGATTATAGAGTTTGGGATTGTGGGCAGTGAGTAGGTTCCGGGTCCCGTAGGGACGATATATCGGTAGAACGGTGCATGCCCATCAAATATGGATTTTGCGGGTGTGTCGCCGGGTTTTTACCCGGCGTTACCGTTATGTCGCTCCTCCGGAGCTTGAAGAGGCGTGGGTGGCGGGTTGTGTCTACCGATATGGCACCCCTAACGGGGTTTGAAGAGAAGATGGTATGCGGGTGTTCAGTCCCGTAGGGACGGTATATCGGTAGAACGGTGCATGCCCCCCCAAGTAGGGGGTTTTTTATTTCCCCAGTCCCGCAGGGACGGCATGTCGGCAGAGAGAGGGCATCCCCCAATATGGATTTTGCGGGTGTGCCGCCGGGTTGACACCCGGCGTTACCGATATGTCGCCCCGATGGGGCTTTGAAGAGAGGGGATAGGGGTTGTGTCTACCGATATGGCACCCCTGCGGGGTTAGAAGAGAAGATTGCATATCGGTAGCGCAGGGTGAAACCCTGGGACCCGCAGGGACGGTATATCGGTAGAATCGGGGGGCCTCCCAATATGGTTTTTTTTATCCCCCTGGGGCCCGCAGGGACGGCTTGTCGGCAGAGGGAGGGCATCCCCCGGAAACAGGGGCTTTTTTTAAACGTGGCGTGAAGTGTGTATGTTTCACTCTTTGTAGAGTCCGGGGAGAGTTATATCTTTTGTCTTTCGATTGTATTCATAAAACCAATGTCCGGTTCATGCGTATTTTAACATTTACAGGTAAAGGCGGCGTAGGTAAAACCAGTGTTTCGGCTGCAACGGCCGTCCGTCTGTCCGAGTTGGGGCATCGCACCCTTGTGCTTTCAACCGATCCGGCTCACAGCCTGTCGGATTCATTCAACCTGGCTCTCGGTGCGGAACCGACCAAGATCAAGGAGAATCTGCATGCCATCGAGGTTAACCCCTATGTCGATCTGAAGCAGAACTGGCACTCGGTACAGAAATACTATACGAGAATTTTCATGGCCCAGGGCGTCTCCGGCGTCATGGCCGACGAGATGACCATTCTTCCCGGCATGGAAGAACTTTTCTCTCTCCTGCGCATCAAGCGCTACAAAACCGCCGGACTCTACGACGCGCTTGTGCTCGATACCGCTCCGACCGGTGAAACCCTCAGGCTGCTTTCGCTTCCCGATACGCTTTCGTGGGGAATGAAGGCGGTCAAGAACGTCAATAAATATATTGTACGGCCGCTCAGCAAGCCGCTTTCGAAAATGTCCGACCGGATCGCCTACTATATTCCTCCCGAAGATGCCATCGAATCGGTCGATCAGGTGTTCGACGAACTGGAGGATATCCGCGAAATTCTTACCGACAACGAGAAATCGACGGTCCGTCTTGTCATGAACGCCGAGAAAATGTCGATCAAGGAGACCATGCGCGCGCTGACCTACCTGAATCTTTACGGTTTCAAGGTGGACATGGTTCTGGTGAACAGGCTGCTCGATACCAACGAGAACAGCGGTTACCTGGAGAAGTGGAAGGGCATTCAGCAGAAGTATCTCGGCGACATCGAGGAGGGATTCTCGCCGCTGCCGGTCAAGAAGCTGAAAATGTACGATCAGGAAGTTGTGGGCCTCAAGTCTCTGGAGATGTTTGCCCGCGATATGTACGGCGATACCGATCCCGCGGATCTGATGTACAACGAACCGCCGATCAAGTTTGTCAGAAACGGTGACATTTATGAGGTTCAGCTGAAACTCATGTTCGCCAACCCTGTCGATATCGACGTATGGGTTACCGGCGACGAACTTTACGTGCAGATCGGCAACCAGCGCAAGATCATTACGCTGCCCATAAGCCTTACCGGTCTGGAACCGGGTGATGCGGTGTTCAAGGATAAATGGCTCCACATACCGTTCGATCTCAACCATCAGGGCCAGCATCAGCGCCAGCGGGAGTTCAATAAAGTTTGACCCTGAAGCTGAATGGCTGTTTGTTTGATGAGTGGAATTTTATTAATTTTTACCATACGTCAGACATTGTCCGACATACGCTTAACAAACATGAAAACGGGGCATCGCCACAGCGAGGCCTCAATTTAACCGGAGAGTAACCATGTCAGAATCCTATCAGAAACTTCGCAAGGACTTCAAAGAGCTTGATTTTACCGATCGTCTCACCTTTCTTGCCGAAAGCGTGCTCCTGACCGGACAGAGCGCTGTTGTCGGCGGTCTCGAACTTGCAGGCAGCGTTGTTGAAACCGTTACCGGCACCGTCGGTTCCCTGATCGACGCAACGGGTGTCGGCAACATGCTCGGCCGTACCGGTGGTGTTGTCGGTGAAACCATCGACCGTGTCGCAATTACCGTGAAGGATGTTTCGCGGTCCGCAGGCGAGCTGTACAGCGATGCCGTCAAAAATGTCGAGAACGTTACCGATAATGCAGCCAAGGCTCTCGGCGACGCAGGCGTGAGCGCTTCGGAAGCCGTGAAAAACATCGCCGGTTCGTTCCAGAAGACCACGGTGAAAAAATAAGATGAACCGATGCCCTCGCAAGGGTCTCTGAATTCTTTGTTTGTGTTTTTGTTTTTATTCCCGTAAATTGAAACAAGGTTTCTATTTCCAATTCAGGTAGATTTCCAATAATTAAATTCCAAAAGGAGGAATTATGAGTGGTGGAGGTGTATTTACCGATATCCTAGCAGCCGCCGGCCGTATCTTTGAAGTTATGGTTGAAGGTCACTGGGAGACCGTCGGAATGCTGTTTGATTCACTGGGCAAAGGTACCATGAGAATCAACCGCAATGCTTACGGCAACATGGGCGGTGGCGGTGGAAGCCTCCGCGGGTCATCACCTGAAGTTTCAGGTTATGCCGTTCCCTCAAAAGCAGTTGAATCGAAGTTTGCAAAATAAGCAGACTCCTGATGCTGTATTGAATCGAGGCAGTGTAAAGCTCAGGCTTTCACTGCCTTTTTTGTTTTCCCCCCGTTTCTTTTCCGGGCAGTTGGCGTGCCCTTCCGTGATCCTTGTGCAGCCAGTGCGCCGGGCTTTTGCGTTTCCGGCAGGGCCTCCGGTGAAAGCAGATCGCTCAGGCCGGAATCTGTTTGCGGCAGAGTTTCTCTTTCTTCCCATATTTTATTAGATTTGACGTTCAACTGATAATAAGTGCAACGCGATCCGACACGGGTAATGGCTACTATTTCCTTATATGTTTCCGGACAGACAGAGCTGAACGATGTCAATGAGTTTTTTCAGAAGAATCTCATGAATGCCGGAGAAAATCCTGTAGCGTTTTTTGACGGGGTTTTCTATGAATCTCATCAGGAGCGTGTAGGTAATATTGTTTTTCAGGACTATCTGATCTACACCGACAAGGCGGTTTACCTCTGGGCAAGAGGCTCCAACAAGGACTACCTCGACCGCTTCAATCTCGGCACGGTTTCCGTGAACAGCCGGAACAAGGACAGCGATTTTGCGACGCTCAATCTCAAGATCAGGCGTGAGGAGAAAGAACCGGTTTACGTGATTTTCGACATGGTCGAAATTCGGGAGGCCGAACTGATTACCACCCTGCATACCGTTATCGAGTCAACCATAGAGGATGCCCTCGGGCTGAATTACCGGAAGGAGATTCCCGATGCCATAGCGATCAGGGTTCTTCAGGCCGGAAGAAATATCTGTCCCCAGCAGTCGGTTTCCATCGCTCTGGCGGAAGGACCCGCGCCGCGTCAGGAAAGCAGCATCGGCTACGGCCAGGACCTGCTCGAACAGTACAAGGCATCGATCGGTTATCCTCCCCAGGACGAGGCTTCGCAGGAGTACGCGTCGCATCAGCAGCGGGGCGGGGCTCCGGGACGTTCCGGTCAGCCTTCGCATGGAAATCCTGCCGCGGATGCCCTCAAAGGCCTTGAAAATATTCTGCCTGCCGATCCGGCGTCACTGAAAAGAATCGCTTCTTCAATAAAGGATATGGTTGGCGAGGCTCCCTTCAAGCTTCGCGACCAGGTCATGAAAGATCTGCAGCATGTGCCGGGCGACGTGGCTACGGTGCTGACGGCGCTCAATGAACTGCTCGCCAACATTGCGGGGAATCCGCAGGCCGAGCGTTTCGTGATGACGGCCATTACCACTGCGGTGAGAAACGACGGGGTTCTGGGTTCCATCGGCAAAATGCTCAAGCTTACTACCGGTTTCGGCGGAGGTAAAAAACAGCCGTCACGTCCGGCGTCGGGAAACGACCGGCATGATCGCGACGATGACGGTCCGCGCGGCGACCGGCGCTCCTCTTTTGACGACGACGACGACAGCTCGACCATCCGCAGGAAAAAAATAAGCATCAGGGATGATTCCCCTTCGGGTGGCTCAGGCATGTTTACAGGTGATCCTGCCGACGACTCGGGCCTGCCTCTGCCGGGTGAACGCAGCCGCAGGAGCAGCGTTCCCGAAGATGATGCCGATGACGGCGTGAAGCGCAAGAAAATAAGCATCAAGGCCGACGACGGTTCGGCTTCATCGGCATTGCTCAAGGATATGATGACGATGGATACGCCCCCTCTGGATGCCCCTCCGGCTTCGAGGCCGGAAAGAGAGTCCGGGATAGAGGCGAGGCAGGAAACAGCCGAGCCGGAGGTGCGCCGCAAGAAAATAAAGATTGTGGCCAATCCCGGTGATGCGCCGGTGATGGCTTCGCTGTCCGAACCTGCCGAACAGGATGAGCTGATGGCGGCGCTGTCTTCCGTTGAAGAGGAGCGTCCGGTTCAGCGTAAAAAAATTGCCATTGTTTCCGACAAGCCCGAAAACGATGAGCCGGCAATTTCTGAAGAGATGCTTGCCGGTGCTCTTGGAGAGCCGCCGGTTCAAGGTCAGGGTTCGGGGGTTTACACGACCATCGAGTCCGACTCCAGGGCCGCCCAGGCTTCCGAAAGTGAAGGCGCCGTCGAAAATCCGGCAGCATCGGTCGAACCCGGCGCCGGCGGAGATCCGTCGCAATCCGGGGAACAACCTGTGAAACGTACAATCAAGATCAAGTCTACTCAATAGTTCTGTAAACAACATGAGAATTATTCTTTATCTCGGTAAGGGCGGGGTTGGAAAAACCACCGTCTCGGCTTCGACGGCAACGGCAATCGCCCGGCGCGGAGAGCGTGTGCTGATTATGAGCACTGATGTGGCTCACAGCCTTGCTGATGCATTCAGCGTGGAGTTGAGCCAGAATCCTGTTGAGGTCGAAAAGAACCTCTTTGCCATGGAAGTGAATGTCCTTGCTGAAATCAGGGAAAACTGGAACGAACTCTATTCCTATTTTTCCTCGATTCTCATGCATGACGGTGCAAACGAGGTTGTGGCCGAAGAGCTTGCCATCGTGCCCGGCATGGAAGAGATGATCAGCCTCCGCTACATCTGGAAGGCCGCAAAATCAGGCAAATACGATGTCGTCATCGTCGATGCCGCTCCGACAGGTGAAACCATGCGCCTGCTGGGTATGCCTGAATCCTACGGATGGTATTCCGACAAGATAGGCGGCTGGCACTCCAAGGCTATCGGATTCGCCGCACCCCTGCTTTCGAAGTTCATGCCGAAAAAGAACATTTTCAAGCTGATGCCCGAGGTGAACGAGCATATGAAAGAACTGCACGGCATGCTGCAGGATCAGAACGTCACTACCTTCCGCGTCGTGCTCAACCCCGAGAACATGGTCATCAAGGAAGCGCTTCGGGTGCAGACCTACCTGAACCTGTTCGGCTACAAGCTCGATGCCGCCGTGGTCAACAAGATTCTTCCGACCAGCTCCGCAGACCAGTATCTGCAGAGCCTGATCGATATTCAGCAGAAGTATCTGCGCGTTATCGACAACTGTTTCTACCCGGTGCCCATTTTCCGTGCCCACCAGCAGACTGCCGAGGTGATCAATACCGACCGTCTCCATGTGCTGAGCCAGGAGATTTTCGGCGACAAGAACCCTGCTGCGGTGCTTTACAGCAACGACAAGACCCAGACGCTGGAGAAAGTGAACGGGAAGTATGTGCTGAGCCTCTATCTTCCCAACGTCGAGGTGACGAAGCTCAATGTCAACATCAAGGGTGACGAACTGCTTGTCGATATCAACAACTTCCGCAAGAGCATTATTCTGCCGAACGTGCTGGTTGGCAGGAAAACCGAAGGTGCAGACTTTGCCGCAGGCAACCTGAGCATCACCTTCGCCAACTGATTGTTCCGGAACGCTCTTTTGCATATTACGGCTTTCAGCGGGCAGCATCCGGAATGCTGCCCGCTTTTTTTTTGCCCGCCCGGAATGCTGGAGGAATGGGACATATGAGACAGATAGGACGGATGAAAATCCTCAGGAATCAGTTCCGGGAGTTCCATAGGTCACATACCTCCTGTCTGTCCCATTTTAGGGTTTTCAGGGTAGGGCTACCCCCTCGCGCAGCCGCACCAGAACCGAGCGGTCCGGACAGGTGACGAGGAGCGATGAAACCGGGCAGTGCAGGACGGGGTGCGGGGGATCGTCGAGGTCGAGCAGCGGGATGAGCACGAACATGCGGTTCGTCAGCTCCGGGTGCGGGATGGAGAGCACGCTGCTGTGCATGGTCAGATCGCCGTAAAGCAGGATGTCCAGATCGATCACTCTCGGGCTCCATCTGATGTACTGTTCCGGTCTGCCGAGATTGTGTTCTATGGCTTTGCAGTGGGATCGGAGGTTTTCGGGTGAAAGCGCGGTTTCAAGCCGCACAACCCCGTTGTAGAACCGATCCTGTTCGGTTACGCCTACCGGTTCGGTCATGTATATTTCCGATACTCCGGTAACGGCCGTTTCCGCCATCCGGTTCAGTAGTCCGACGGCCTCCTGAAGATGTGCGAGCCGGTTGCCGATATTGGACCCGATGCCGAGATAGACGGTATGACGGGGTATGGGTTCAGGCTCGTGAGGCCGAGAAGCATGCTTCTGCATAATCGCAAATTCCGTTCAGGGGAGGATTCCGTTTTCTGACCTTTATGGTGGCGGCTTCGAGGATTGGAAAGTCACCGAGCAGCTCATGCACGATATCGCAGGCGACCGCCTCGATCAGGTAGTAGCGCTTCTGGGTCAGCACCGCATTGATTTTCTGGTAGACGATGCCGTAGTCGATGGTTCTGGTGATGTCGTCGAGAGCTGCGGCCTGGGTGAAATCGAACACCAGTTCGGCATCGACCTCGTATTTGGCTCCGACCGCATGCTCCTCCTTGAGCACTCCGTGGTGTGCATAAAAGACGAGATTGACCAGTCTGACCGATGAGCGGGTTGTCATGTTCATAACGGATTGGTAGAGGTGAACCTGTACGGATCGAGTTCTGTAATGTGGGCAACAAACCGCTAAACTCAAAATGCTCTCTCACGATGGTTTTCCGCCGGCGGTTCCGCAAGACCGGATTCATGGAAAAATGTTACCTTGTGGTTACGTTGGGTCAACTTCCTGTGATACTTTTGAATAGCTATTTCCGATAAGATATGTCGCATACCGTTTCTGATTTTTATGCAGGATGCCGTTCGCGGGCGGTTATCCTCGCTCTCGAGGAGGACCGTTACACCGGCGACGTCACCTCCCTGGCCACCATTGAACCCGGCCAGCAGGGGCATGCCGTCATCAAGGCCAAGGCAGGCGGGATCCTTGCCGGCGCTTCTGTTGCCGAAGAGGTTTTCAATGCCTGTGATCCCGGCCTGAAAATAGTTTTTTTTCACCAGGACGGTGACCCGATTCAGTCGGGGAATGTCGTTCTCGAAGTGTCGGGGAGCGTCGCTTCGCTCCTGATGGCCGAGCGCACCGTACTGAATTTCATGCAGCGCATGTCGGGTATCGCTACGCGGACGAACGTCTATGTCCGTAAGGTGAGCCATACCGGAACCGCCATTCTCGATACCCGCAAAACCGCTCCCGGACTGCGGTATTTCGACAAGGAGGCTGTCCGTATAGGGGGGGGGATGAACCACCGGTTCGGACTCTTCGACATGATACTCATCAAGGATAACCATATCGACGCCTCCGGAGGCGTTGCCAATGCCATCAGAAGCGCTTTCGCATACCGGACGGGAAAGCGGCTCGATGTGAAGATCGAAGCGGAAGTCCGTTCGCTTGAAGAGCTTGACGAAGCTCTTTCCTGTGGCCCTGATATCATCCTGCTCGACAATTTTTCCGTCGATCTGCTCAGGGAGGCGGTTGCCATTGCACGCAGGGAGTCTCCACTTGTGAAGCTCGAGGCTTCCGGAAACGTTGGACTGCACAACGTTGTAGAGATTGCCGAAACCGGCGTTGACTTCATTTCGATCGGCGAACTCACCCACAGCGTGACGGCGCTCGATCTTTCCATGACCATAGCCTTTACCTGAAGCCGCATGGAGATAGGGGTGGACATCGTGGCGCTCGATCGGATCCGTAATGCCTGGACCCGTTACGGAGCGGCCTTTCTGAACCGTTTTCTTACGGAAGACGAGGTTTTGTACTGCCTGGAGAAAAAAGATCCGGTGCCGTGCGCTGCCGGGAGGTTCGCCGCGAAAGAGTCCTTGGTAAAGGCCCTCGGTACGGGCATTTCCGGGCCTGTACACTGGAAGAGCTTCGAGATTCTCAACGACAGCCGGGGAAAACCGGTTGTCCGCATCACCAGCCCGGAGCTGGACAGGATGGTCCGCTTCGCCAGGGTGTCGATTTCCCACGACCGCCACTCTGCGGTAGCCATGGCGATTATAGAGT
>NZ_JBAWHG010000012.1:0-68469 GCF_049593655.1 Chlorobium sp. | reverse complement strand
TGATGGCCGATATGCGCCGCTTTGTCCGGCCGGAAAACAGAAAAGGAGGCCGAAGCCTCCTTTTCCACGTTTGTTGTCTGACAGAAGCCAGGCAGGCTTAGAAGCCTACGCGAACACCAAGCAGCACGCTGTGGCTGTCGACATTCATGTTGCTGCTAAGGACGGTGAAATCCGTCGTGGCGAAGTAGCGGTAACGGAGGTCGAGCTTCACGTTGTCGGCGATCGGAGTGGCAAGACCGGCACCGACCTGATAGGCCAGCGTGGTTTCGCTTGCATCGTACGAGCCGTCGTCACCATCTTCACCAATGTTGTCCATCGAGACCTGCGCAACGCCGACGCCGGCCGTTGCATAGAGCTCAACGCCGCCGAGATCGAAGTCGTAGTAACCGTTGGCCATCAGGGACAGCACGGATACGTCACCGTCCATGTCAAAGCTGGCGGAATCACCACCGTCGTAGTTGTAGGTGATGTCCTTGACGTCGTTCTTCTGGTAGCCGACTTCAGCTTCGAGGCGGTAGTCGCCGTAATCGCAGCCGATAGCGCCAAGCAGGGTGAGACCTGAGCCCAAGCCGATATCCTCGCCGGCATCCTCGCCTTCATAGTTGTAATAATAGTCCGAGTCCATGTCGTTCATCCAGGAGATGCCGGCCATGCCGCTGACATAGTGATCAGCTGCGGAAGCGGGAGCGGCCCAGCAGCCGACTACCAGAAATGCAGCCAGAAGTGAAAGATTTTTTTTCATTTTTTCCTCCATAGGGTTTTGGTTCATAGGAACTTGAGAGCTAGAAAAAAAGCAAATAGAACTTACGCTAAGAGGGCGCGCATCTATATAGTATTAAAGATACACTAATTTAAGTATTTGTCAAAGTTTTCACAAGTTCGGCGCCTTTTAGCGGCAGGCGCCGGAGGCCGGTTCTACTCCGCCATCGTTCCGAACGTGAACATGAACTTCCACCCCTTCTCGTCGTCGCCCGGAACCTTGTCGAACCCGTAGCCGTAGTCAAGGCCTACCAGGCCGATTATCGGCAGGTAAAGCCTCAGGCCGAGACCGGCGGATTTTTTCAGGTCACCGTAGCTGACGGCATCCATATCCTTCCAGACGTTGCCGGCTTCGGCAAAAGCCAGAGCGTAGATGCTGACCGAGGGCGAAAGCGTGAGCGGATAGCGCAGTTCTGTGCCGAATTTCGAGTATACCGTGCCGCCATAGAGGTCGGAATCCTCGTCGAGCGGTTCGCTGTCGCCGAGGCTGCGGTCGTCGTACCCTCTCAGCGGTATGGTCGGCAGGGATGACATGCCGCTGCCGCCCATGTAGAAGTAATCGGTGTAGGGCAGGTAGTCCTCCTTGTCGAACGTCGAAAGATAGCCGTGCTGCGTAGAGAGGTTGAGCACGAGCTTATTGGTGATCGGGAAGAACCAGCTCGAGTTCAGCGTGAATTTGTAGAAATTGATCGACCCAGGCAGCGGTCCACCGGCAAGCTGTGCGGTCAGCACGTTCTTGCTGCCCCTGCGGGGATAGATGGGGCTGTCGATGCTGTTGCGCGACAGTGTCTGCGTGATGGAGAACTCGTCGGCTTCATCGGGAGCATCGCCTTCATCCTCGATAAAACTGACGAAACCGCCTTCGCTGTGGAGGTATTTCAGCTTCCAGTTGATCGAAAAATAATCGTCCGGCCAGGTCAGTCGGCGTCCCACCGAGAGGGTCGCGCCGTACTGGTCGATGGTTTTGTTGTTGTCGTCGCTGTCGTCATCAGTGAAGTCGTAGGTGCGGTGTGTTTTGAAGATCGAAACACCTACGGCCGTCGGGCCTCCGAAAGCCCAGGGTTCGGTGAACGAGAGGCCGATGGTGCTGTAGTCGTCGTTGCCGAACTGCCACTGCAGGGAGAGCTTCTGGCCGTCTCCGTGCGGTAGCGGGCGGTAGGCCTCGGGATTGAAGATGTCCTGCAGCGAGAAGTTGTTGAAGGTTACGCCGAGCGCACCGGTGAAGCCGCTTGAACCGCTGTAGCCGACCGACGCGTTGAAGGTGTCGCTCTGTTTTTCGGTTACGCCGTAGGTTATGTCGACGGTATTGTTCTCGTCGTTCGGCTGGATGTCGGGTTTAAGCGATTCGGCATCGAAATAGCCGAGCATGTTGATTTCCCTGATGCTTCTGACGACGTTTTTCCGGCTGAACATGTCTCCCGGAACGGTGTAGAGCTCGCGGCGGATGACGTGGTCTTTGGTTTTGGTATTGCCTTTGATATTGACGGTATTCAGCTGGAACTGATCGCCTTCGCGAATGTAGATCATGAGGTCGACCTTGCCAGGTTCCGTAACCTGTTCCTCGAGCTTTGCCCGTAATCCGAGATAGCCGCGATCGAGGTAGAGTGAACTGATGTCGGAGTTGTCCTGGGAGAAATTCAGCCGTTCCTGAATGAGTTTTGCATTGTACCGGTCGCCGCTTTTGATCCGGAAGGTTTTCTCGAGAATTTCGGAGGTTGCAAACTCCTTGGTGTTACCGGTGAAGGCAACGTTGCCGACGGTGTATACCGGACCCTCTTCAAGGTAGACGTCGAGATAGAGGCCCTTGTTGTCGGGCGTGTAGGATATGGAGTCGCTCAGCACCCTGGCATCCCGGTAACCGTTTTCCCTGTAGAAATCGACCAGAAGGTTTTTGTCTTCGTCAAACTTGTCCTTGTCAAGTTTTGGCGCACCGAAGATTTTTCTCCACCAGGAGTTCTGGGATGTTTCCTTGAAGACTCCCCGGAGTTTTCCCTGGCTGAAGGCGTTATTGCCGTGAAAGCGGATTTTCTCGATAGCGACCTTGCTTCCTTCCCGGACGGTGATGAGCGCCTTTACCTTGTTCGGGCCGGTTTCCTGCAGCCGGTATTCTGCGCCGGCCGTCAGGTATCCTTTACCGGCATACAGCTTTTCGATCTTGTTGGTCGCAGTGAGAAGGTCCTGCTCGCTGACTCTTTTGCCGGTACGGAGGTCCGCGGTCCGCTGCAGCTCCTCGGCATCGAATTTATCGTTTCCTTCAAATGCAACCGCTTCAAGCTGCGGCAGTTCCCGGACGATGAATTTCAGGGCAACCGACCGTCCTGCCTGTTCGGTTTTTTCAACACTGATATCGGAGAACATCTGCAGTTGCCAGAGGTACTGAAGGGCGCCGGAGAGTTCGGGGCCGGGGATCGCTATCCGGTCGCTGATTTTGATCGGCATGCTTGCTGCAAGCTCTCCAGGGTTGAGCGATTCGAGGCCGCTGAAGGATATTGCGGAAACGGTATAGAGATTTTTTTTCGCTTCAGTGTTTTTCTGCTGCTGCGATGCCGGGGCTTTCAGGGCCTTCGGTGTTTTTGCTTCAACAGGAGTGCCTGCTGCATCGAGAGCGAGAGCAACAAGTACCAGGGCTATCAGTTTGCGCATTTTTTTCATGGAACTTCCGTATTCGGTCTGGGTTAAATCTTACTTGTTTGCTGTTTGTTTTGTCTGGATCTGCTCGCTTGTCTGGCCGAAGCGCCGCTCCCTGCTCTGAAAGTCCCTGATGGCGTCATAAAGCTGGGTTCTGCGGAAATCAGGCCAGTAGGTATTGGTGAAATAGATTTCGGTATAGGCGCTCTGCCAGAGCATGAAATTGCTGATTCTGAACTCTCCGCTGGTGCGGATGAGCAGTTCGGGGTCGGGAATCGTGACCGTCGAAAGGTACGATTCGAAAAGCTGTTCGTCAATTTTTCCCGGATCGAGTTTCCCGTTTTTCACGTCGAAAGCCATGGAGCGGCAGGCATGCAGGATATCCCATTTTCCGCTGTAGCTGAGTGCGATGCTCAGAACCAGCCTGCTGTTGTTTTTGGTGAGTTCCATGGTTTCGCACAGGACGTGGCGTACGTTTTCGGGCAGCATGCCCATGTTGCCGATCACGTTCAGCCGGATATTGTTGTCATGGAGTTCTTTCGACTCCTTGCGCAGCACCCTGATGAGCAGCTGCATGAGCGCGGACACCTCTTTTTCCGGTCTCTTCCAGTTTTCTGTGGAAAAGGTGAACAGGGTCAGATATCCTATGCCGAGCTGCGCGCATGCTTCCACCACATCCCTGACGGAGTTCACGCCTGCGGCATGCCCTTCGATTCTCGTTTTTCCTTTCTGGCGAGCCCAGCGGCCATTGCCGTCCATGATGACGGCGATATGACGAGGGAGATCGCACGTCGCTTTAAGATCTTCCTGTGCTTTCGTATCGCCGGAGTCTATGTGCGATGAAAACCAGTGCGGTTTGAAGGCTGATGAGAGATCGATCGTAGCTATGCGGGCCATATGGTGGTATTTCCTCTTGTTGCAGCTCCGTTATGGCAGTTATCTCTGCGGTAATAACCTGCGGTCAGTCTTCGGTAATTTGAAAACACTTCAAATTGAATAATATGCAGTTATTTCTTATTATACAAACCTTACGTGGAGAGGATTGTCCCGCATGCCGGCGTTTCATGACCCGTGAGAGGCTGGGGCTTATTCCTGTTTTCCGTTATCCTTCTATTAAAATAATTCAGAACAGACGTGCAATTCAGTAGTTACCAGGATCTGCGCACCGCGCTGATCGCGCGCGCGATAACCTGCGAGGCAGTTGTCAGCGGTTATCTCGAGCGTATAGACAGGCATCGCGACGACAACATCTATATAGCGGTTTTTCATGAAAAAGCTATCCAGAGAGCACGGGAGCTTGACGGAAAGCTTCGCGACGGAGGAGCGCCGGGTCGGCTGTTCGGCATGCCGATGGCGATCAAGGACAATATTTCCATGAAAGGGGCGGGACTTACCTGTGCATCGAGGATCCTCGAAAATTATGAAAGCATCTACGACGCTACGGCAATTCAGCGGCTGGAGGCCGAGGATGCTGTTTTTCTCGGCAAGACAAATATGGACGAGTTTGCCATGGGCAGCTCCAACGAAAATTCCGCATTCGGCCCCGTTCCCAATCCGTTCGATAAAACCAGGGTTCCGGGCGGCAGTTCCGGAGGTTCGGCGGCGGCTGTCGCCGCAGGTCTTGCGCTGGCGGCGCTCGGTTCCGACACGGGCGGATCGGTGCGCCAGCCTGCAGGGTTTTGCGATATTGTGGGTCTGAAGCCTACCTATGGCAGGATTTCCCGTTACGGGCTCGTGGCCTTTGCCTCGTCCTTCGACCAGATCGGCGTACTCGCCCGGAATTGCGACGATGCGGCGCTGGTGCTCGGCGTCATGGCAGGAAAGGACAGTCATGATGCCACCTCATCCTCTCATGCGGTATCCGACTATGCTGCCGTCATGGCGGGTGTGCAGGTTGAGGGATTGAAAATAGGTGTACCGAAAGAGTATTTCCATGAGAGCCTCAATCCGGAAGTTGCCGGAATTGTCAGGACAAAGCTCGACGAGTTGCGGGAGCGGGGTGCGGAACTTGTGGACATCACCCTTCCGGCAAGCGATTATGCCATCGCCGCATACTATATTCTGGTTACCGCCGAAGCCTCCTCCAACCTTGCCCGTTTCGACGGCGCCCGTTACGGCTACCGTTCAAGCGACTCCGCCGATGTGCTGGCGATGTACGTGAACTCGAGGACCGAAGGGTTCGGTAAAGAGGTGAAGCGCCGTATCATGCTCGGGACCTATGTGCTCTCTGCCGGATATTACGATACCTATTACAGGAAAGCACAGCAGGTGCGGCGTGTCTTTCAGGACAGGTATCGCGAGGCTCTGGAGAAAGTAGATGTCATAGCCGGTCCGACCTCTCCGTTTCCGCCGTTCGGTATCGGTGAGAAAATGGCCGATCCGCTTGAAATGTATCTTGCCGATGTGTTCACCGTACCGGCCAGCATCGTCGGGATGCCGGCGGTCAGTGTTTCTGTAGGCCTTGACAGCCGGAACCTTCCGGTTGGAATGCATCTGATCTGCGATTTCTTCGAGGAAGGAAAGCTTATGGGTATTGCCCGGCATATGCAGCGCCGTCAGTGTTCCTCTGCAGTTGTTTCATAACTCTTAAATTCTACCAGTGCCATGAGTGTTTTAGTCAATAAGGATACTCGTCTGCTTGTGCAGGGGATAACGGGTGGGGAAGGTACCTTCCATACCTCCCAGATTCTCGAATATGGAACCAATGTTGTCGCCGGAGTCACTCCGGGTAAAGGCGGCGGGCTCTACCATGGTAACGAGAAAGACCGTTTCTGCCGTCCTGTGCCCGTATTCAATACCGTAAAGGAAGCTGTTGAAAAAACCGAAGCCAATACATCGGTTATTTTCGTTCCGGCTCCTTTTGCCGGTGATGCCATCATGGAAGCCGCCGATGCAGGCCTGAAGGTCATAATCTGCATTACCGAAGGCGTGCCGGTCAACGACATGATGAAGGCTTACGCTTTCGTGCAGGAAAAAGGCGCTGTGCTTGTAGGACCGAACTGTCCCGGCGTAATCACTCCCGGAGAGGCCAAGATCGGCATCATGCCCGGTTTCATTCACAGGAAAGGTTCGATCGGCGTGGTTTCGCGCAGCGGAACCCTTACCTATGAAGCGGTTCATCAGCTGACTGCTGTCGGGCTCGGGCAGTCTACCTGCATCGGTATCGGCGGTGATCCCATCATCGGTACGCGGTTTATCGATGCCATCAAGATGTTTGCAAAGGATGACGAGACCGAAGGGCTGGTGATGATCGGTGAAATCGGTGGCAGTGCCGAGGAGGAGGCTGCAGAGTACATTAAAAAGTATTTCAAAAAGCCGGTTGTCGGCTTTATTGCCGGCAGGACGGCGCCTCCGGGTCGCAGGATGGGTCATGCCGGAGCCATCGTATCCGGCGGTAAAGGAACGGCCGAGGACAAGATCCTTGCCATGGAGGCCGCAGGTATCCACATGGTGGACAATCCGGGGGATATCGGTACCGCCATGATGAAAGCTCTCGGAAAGTAATTTCGCAAGAGGTGTTCAGGACAGAAAAAGAAAAGGTGCATCGCGGTGCGCCTTTTCTTTTTCTACAACCCCAGTGCTACCAGATCGTGGATATGTACGATGCCGACGGGGCGGTTATTCCGGTCGCATACCATGATCTGGGTGATCCGGTATGTTTCAAGTATGTCGAGACACTCCCTGGCAAGCGTGTCGGGGGTGACGCTTTTCGGATTTCCGGTCATGACGGAACTGGCGGGAAGCTGGAGGAAATCGCCTCCTTTCTGGATGATCCGCCGGAGGTCGCCGTCGGTGAAGATGCCACAGAGCCGGCCTTCGGCGTCGACGACGGCGCTGACTCCATAGCGTTTTGATGTCATTTCGAGAATGAGTTTACTCATAAGAACCGATTCTCCAACCACAGGAATGGCTTCGCCTGTTGCCATGATATCGGAAGCTTTCATGGTCAGACGCCTTCCCAGTGCGCCTTTTGGATGGGTCAGGGCAAAGTCCCGGTGGGTGAACCGTTTCTCCTGCATGAGGGTTATGGCAAGGGCATCTCCCATGGCCAGCATGGCCGTTGTCGAGGTAGTGGGTGCAAGGTCGAAAGGGCATGCTTCCTGCTCGATACCGGTGTCGAGTACGATATCGGCATGCTGGGCAAGATATGATCGCGGATTGCCGGTCATGGCGATAATCGCCACTCCGATCCGCTGCAGGGCGGGCAGGATGAAATTGAGTTCTTCGGTTGTACCGCTTTTCGAAAGGCAGATGACCACATCGCCTTCGGAAACAATGCCGAGATCGCCGTGTGCCGCATCCGCAGGGTGCATGAACAGAGCGGTTGTTCCGGTTGAAGCCATGGTCGCCGCTATTTTCTGGCCGATAATTCCCGACTTGCCCATGCCGGAAATGATGATTTTTCCGCTGCATGCGAGCATGGCGCTTACTGCTCCGGCAAAAGCATCATCGAGTCTGTCAGCTATCTGCCGCAGGGCTTCGGCTTCTTGCAGGAGAATGGTTTTTCCGCTGGCGGTCAGGGGCCGCATTTCATTGTTGCTGTTCATAGGTATCGCCTGGTCGAACGGTTTCTGTGTTTGAAATCAACGAATAATAGTATTTTTATAGAACGTATTATCAGCTAAATTATGTGGCACCTGCACAAGGCGCCTCTGTTTGAACGGTTCAGCGTCCTGATTGCCTCGTCGGGAGGGGCTCGAAATCCTGATGTACCGCAGTGTACTCTCCGGTTTTTTTGCTCCATCCGCTTCCGGCTCAGGTCGTTCGGGACAATTTGTTGCGGTGCAGGCAACGTTATCGGCATCTTTATCCACGTTTAATATCTTGGTTATGAGCTGGGTTGGCCTTTTTATCTTTTCGCTTGCTTTTTTCTTTGTGCTTCTGTTTCTGCTCTCCCGATTTGTCGGGTACATGAAGAAAGAGCAGAATATGGAAATCGAGTCGCTGAAGGATACGCTTATCGACAAGGACAACCCTGTCGGTCTCAGAGGAGCAGAGCTGGAGAAGCTCAAGCAGCAGCAGGCCGAGGCACAGCGTCATCTCCGGGAGGTTATATCCAGGATTCCTGTTGTGCAGAAAGATGGCCGTTTTCAGATCGATCAGGAAGAGGTTCAGAGAAGAAAGGCGGCGGAGCAGCGGAACGGGAGTTCCGGAGAGGCCGGAAACGATGTCCAGTAAGTCATATCCTGCAGTTTCATGCTCGCAAAGTTAAAGCTGCTAGCCAAAGATACCGTTATCTACGGCTCCAGCACCATTATAGCCCGCAGCCTCAACTACCTGCTCGTTCCGCTTTACGCCAACAGGCTTTCCACGTTCGACAACGGCATCCAGACCCTGGTGTATGCCAATATCGCCATTGCCAACGTTCTGTTTTCCTACGGTCTGGAAACCTCCTACCTGAAATCGGCATCCGATACCCTGCATCGTTCGGGTGATACGAAGGGTTATTTTTCGACCGCTTTTTTGAGTCTGCTTGTTACCTCTACCCTGTTCGCGGCGGTTATGGTGCTTTTTTCAGCCGATATTGCGGGATTTATAGGGTTCGGCGCCGGGGAAGGGGAGTTCATAAACTATGCGGCCGTCATTCTCTGGATCGACACCCTGCTGGTAATTCCCTTTGCCGAGCTTCGTCTGAAACGAAAGGCCCTGCAGTTTGCCGCGGCGCGCATTATCGGGGTGGTTGCCGTGGTGTTGAGTTCCCTGGTTCTTCTGATCACCTTCGACGCCGGTCTTCCCGGCGCGTTTTTTGCCAATATCATCGGTTCACTGGTAAGCCTGGCGGTTGTCTTTCCGCTTTTCAGGGAACTGAAGCCGTTTTTTTCCTTCGCCTATCTGCGGGAAATGCTGCGTATCGGTCTGCCGTATGTTCCTACCGGGATAGCAGGTCTTCTGATCCACCTTATCGACCGAAACCTGCTCATCAGGATTTCCGCATCGGATATCGCCAGGATCTACGGTAAAGGGTTCATGGCATCGGACATTGTCGGCATTTACGGGCGCGTTGCCGCGTTCGGCATTATCCTGCAGCTGGTGATCCAGGTTTTCAGGTTTGCCTGGCAGCCGTTCTTTCTGCAGCACTCCAGTGATCCCGACGCAAAACGGCTGTTCCGGTATGTGCTGAGCATTTCAACGCTGATTACGATGTTTGCGGCGCTTGCGGCTACCTTTTTCGTGCCGGATCTTGTCATGCATCACTATGGCGGGCGTTTTTACATTCTGCCTCCGAAATACTGGATCGGGCTTTCCGTACTTCCCTGGATATTTCTCAGTTATGTGTTCGACATGGTTTCAACAAACCTCTCTTCCGGAATTCTTGTTACCGGCAACACCCGCTATCTGCCGGTTGTCACGTTTTCCGGCGCTGCGGTAACAGCTCTCGGGTGCTGGCTGCTGATTCCCCTGGGCGGCATGGACGGAGCGGCTTATGCCATTGTTGCCGGAACCGTTGTGATGTGTCTGGTGATGGCGTATTACTCACTGAAAGTTTTCCCGAACAGGTACGACTGGACAAAACTTTTTCTGCTGCTTGTTGCAGGAATTGCCATTGTTCCGCTTCAGGAGCAGTTCGCCATGCGCATTGACGGAGGAGTATGGAGTGTTGTATCGCGTGTTGTTCTGCTCTTTGCCTATGCCGGAGTTGCAGCATTGCTTTTCCGCGAAGAGAGCACTCTTCTGATCCGGAAACTTTACCGGAACAAAGGCGCCTGAAGCATATCAGGTTTTCCTGTTGGGAGTTGGCCGGGAATGAGGGCTGTTTGCTTCCCGCCGGACAGGATAGCTAACGCTCTTCCCTGATGATGTTTATTTCCCGTACCTCTCCCGGAGGAGGCGCAAAGCGTTCCTTGGGGAATTTCATTTTACGGGTTGCGATCTGCTCAAGCATGTTCCGGAGGGAATCCCGCTGGCCAGGCGTACATACCAGAGCCAGCTCATGGAAATGCAGCGCCAGTTCTTTTTCCAGCACAGCCTGCCTGATGCCTATGGCTTCTGCAAGGGAGTTGATTTTCGCCGTATCGGGTTTTTCCTTTACCGATTCCCTGATCAGCTCTTTTTTGAGCCCTGCGACAGCCTGAATGTAGGGCGTTACCTTTCTGAAATGGTTTTTACGGATATCCCTGAACCTGAGGCTCTGTTCTTCAGTGAGCGAAAGCGGCCCTGAAAAGTAGATATGCCTGCTGTACTGGCGGGTTATTTTTATTGGTCCGCGCCCAGGGGTATGGGAGTTCTGCCACCACAGAAAACTGAGCAGCGTAACATTGAGCACAACAAGTACTGCAAGTGTTGCGGTAATGAAGCGTTTTGATGTAAGGAAATCCATAATTGCTTAAGAGTCCATACGGCAGCCGCCGGTGTTGGTTGATGGTATAGGTGACTACGTTCCTGCAGAGATGACAAAAAGAATTTTCCGTCACCTCTGCAGGTTGCCGCAATCTGTCAGAGCATCATGCCGCCGTGTTTTCCTCCCGGCCTGTTCTGCATGAAGGTTTTCATTTTTTCCATCTGATCGGGAGTCAGCAGGGAGAGCATCTCCCGGAGATGTGAACTGCGCTTGCGTGCCAGTTCGGTATGGGTATCTCCGATTTTTTTCGAAAGCATGGCTATCCTGCGGTTGTCCGGATTTTTCTTCAGCGACTCATTCATGATTTCCTGCTGCAGGGAGCGCAGCTGCGCGTGCTCTCCGGCAGTCGAGGCAAACTGTTTCTCCCGCAGTTCCTGAAGCTTCTTCTGCTGCGTGTCGCTGAGGCCGAGAGCATCTTTCATTGCTGCCTCCGGTCCGCACCGGCGCGAGTCCTTTTCGTTGCCTCCCGGCCTTTTTCGCCACTCGTTCCGGAAATCGGGGCGTTCATTCTGGAGTGCATTGCGCATCGGGGCAGGCGGCTCATTCGCATAGCTGTTGTTGTCGGCAGCGGAAGCCGATCCTCCGGAGACAAGCATCAGGGCGGCCATCAGCATCATCATCGTGTTCTTTTTCATCGTTCTGTCGGGTTATTTATCATTACGTTTTACTCTGCATCAAACAGTATCCTGCATTTTTCCGGGCGCGCTCACGGATTTACATTTTCCTGAACTGCCTGATCTCCAGCCTGCCGGTTGCTGGCGGTGTCGTCGGTTTCAACATAATACGCGAGTTCTTCTCCGGAATAATCATCGCTGAGCTGCTCAATAGCTTCACCGGCATCCGTCAGGGACAACGGTTCCTGCGAGTTGAAAAACAGGAGCGCCGAGCTGATATTGATGACCAGAAGAATGGCTGCTACGGCAAATTTCATCCTGAATCCTTCCGTCTGCCGGAATGTTCCGTATCCCGAAGCGCTCTGGTGCGATGTTTCAATTCTCTGCATCAGGTGAACCCTGAAAAGAGGGGACGCCTTGAGATTCGGAAGATCGTCAAGAACCTGAAGGGTTCTCCTGATCTCTGCCTCTATGTGTTCATCTGGTCTTTTCATGATGTTTTCCTGTTTTCATCTCTTTTGACGACAGCTTTCTGAAAACCTTGCACGCCACTTTTCCGGTTGTTGTTATCCTCAGTTGTTTGTATAGTATCGCGAAAGCTTGTCGTGCAGATTTTTCTTTGCACGGTGAATCAGCGATTCGACTGCCGAAACCGAGGTCTGGAGAATGTCGGCAATTTCACTGTTGGTGTATCCGTCCTGCTTGCTGAGCAGAAAAGCGGTTTTCTGGTTATCGGGAAGCGTGTTGAGCGCGTCCTGCAGAATGCCTGCCCGTTCTTTGCCTGCAAGAGCCTGTTCCGGGTTGTCGCCTGATGTTGACGGCAGATCTTCGGCCGGATCGTCGATGCCTATGATTCTTTTGATGGATGAAAAGCGTTTCTTTCTTTTCATTCTTCTCAGGTGATCGAGGGATTTTGTTACCGCGATCCGGTATATCCAGGTAGAGAGTTTCGACTCCTCCCTGAAGCTTTCAAGTGAGCGGTGAACTTCGACGAAAACATCCTGTGCGAGATCTTCCGCGTCTTGCCTGTTCATGACAAAACGATAACAGGTATTGAGCACCATATCCTGGTGTTCGGCAACGAGAGCCCTGAAAAGCTCATTATTCGATGTTACAGCGTTATTGCCCAAGCTTCTGCTCTTTACCTCTGCCGTTAATGCGATTTCTCCAGCTTCTTCCATAAACAAGTATCGACTGATCTGCAGGTGCGGTTGGGCGTTCGGGTATCCGTTGTTCAATGATCCTCCCGCAAGGGTGTTTCGTTGGTCCCTCCCCGCCGGAATCGGAACCCTGCAGGTTTGACGTCATATTTCGGCTGTTCCTGCAGGTGTTCATCGAAAAAAAACGCTTTTTCAGGCGAGTCCCGCAGCAAACGCCAGTACTTTATCGACCTTGTCCTCGGAGTCGGCTTCGCAGTAGAGGCGCAGAACCGGTTCGGTGCCTGAGGCACGGATGAGCAGCCATCCACCCTCGAAGTGATACTTGCATCCGTCAAGATTGCTGAACTTCACTACCGGGTATCCGGCAATCGATGGGAGATCGCCGGTTGCAGCCCGGGTGATGATGGCCAGTTTTTTCTCTTCGCTGACATGCAGGTCGTTGCGTTTGTAACAGAAAAAGCCGTATTCGTCGTAAAGTTCCTGAACGAGTTCCGAAAGGGTTTTTTCCTTCCGGGTCATGATTTCAAGAATCAGGAGCCCGATGTAAACGCCGTCGCGTTCCGGAAGGAATGCGGTAATGCCGATGCCTCCGGACTCTTCGCCTCCGATGAGGATATCGTTGGTCGTCATGAGCTGGCTTACATACTTGAACCCTACCGGCAGTTCATGCATGATCAGTGCGTGTTTTTGGCAGATTCTGTCGATAATATCGGTCAGGGCGAACGTTTTTGCCACTTCGCCGTGCTGCTGACGGTCTTCGACAAGGTATTTGAGTATAAGGGCGAAAAGCTTGTGGGAATCAACGAAGCAGGCGTGTTCGTCAAGCATGCCGACCCTGTCCGCATCTCCGTCGTTGATGATAGCCACATCGGTTTCGACCTCCCGGAAAAATTCCACGAATTCTCCGATGTACTGCGGCATCGGTTCCGGATTGATGCCGCCGAATCCGGGATTGATGGTGCAGTGGTAGCAGTTCACCATGGACTCGTCGAAAAGCCGGTTGATGATGTCCTGTCCGGCTCCGTACATGGCGTTATGGGCGATTCTGATGCGCGAGTTGCGAATGAGCTGCAGATCGACGTTCGCCTTGATGTGGTTCATGTAGAATGTTTTCAGATCGGCTGTTTCAATCAGCTTGCTGTCGGGCGTGACATTCGTGTCGGGATCGATTTCGGCAAGGTAGCGCTCGATTTCAGCAATCGCTTCAGGATGGGCAGGTCCTCCGTAGGCGGCCTTGACCTTGAATCCGTTATAGACAGGAGGGTTATGAGATGCGGTAATGACGATGCCTCCGGCAAGCTGCCGGGCTTTGGTGAAAAGCGATACCGCCGGGGTGGACACAAAACTGTCGGCGAGATATACCTTGATACCCTGCGAGGAGATCACTCCTGCGGTGAATTCCGCAAACTCTTTCGACATGAACCGGGTGTCGTATCCGATGCATATTCCTTTTGCCTTTTCGGGTCGGGTATGAATATATCGGGCCGTTGCCAGTGCGGCAAGCTTGAGGTTGTCGAATGTATAATCCTTTGCGATAATCGCACGCCATCCGTCAGTACCGAATTTGACTTGCATTCTTTTCTGTTTTTGATATAATGGGATTTGAAATGCCGTACGGCGTTTTTTTTCAGATGACTAAAATACAGTTTCCCTTTCGTTCATCCAATTATCAGCCGTTTTTGATGCCGAGGAAGCTTTTTGTTCTGGCCGGAGAGGTTTCGGGCGACATGCACGCAGCAGGGGTGATTGCCTGCCTGCTCGACCGGAGGCCCGATGTCAGGGTGTTCGGCATCGGAGGGGAGCGGCTTCGGGGACTTGGAGCCGAACTTGCTTACGATACCCGTCAGATGAGCATCATGGGGTTTGTCGATGTGCTGCGTCACGCAGGTTTTCTCAAAAAGGTGATACGGGAGATGAAGGCGCTGATAATGGAGGAGAAACCCGATGTGGCTCTGCTGGTCGACTATCCCGGCATGAATCTCATGATGTCCCGTTTTCTTCATGATCTCGGCATTCCGGTCATCTACTACATTGCTCCTCAGGTATGGGCATGGAAAGAGGGCAGGGTTAGGAAAATACGCGAAACGGTAGATCGTCTGCTGGTGATTTTCGATTTTGAGGTCGCGTTCTACCGTCGTCACGGCGTGATGGCCGAATTTGTCGGTAATCCGGTTATCGAAGAGCTTCATGAAGAACCGCTTCATTCTTCCTCCGATTTCAGGATGGCACACGGAATCGAAGAAGGCGCGGTATTGGTCGGCCTGCTTCCCGGAAGCCGGCGTCAGGAGATATCGATGATGCTGCCCGAGATGCTCGGAGCTGCAGGGATGCTCGCCGGGACCCGCAATGCGGTTTTTCTTCTCGGTCGGGCGCCTCACCTCGACTATCGCTGGCAGGAGTACGCTCCGGGAGACAGCCGGATAAGGATTGTCGAATGCCCCGGCCATGACGTGATGAAGTACAGCTCCGTGGCGCTTGTCACCTCAGGGACGGCGACACTCGAAGCGCTCTGTTTCGGGCTTCCGATGGTTGTGGTTTACCGGACGGGGTGGCTGAACTACCAGATCGGAAAACGGCTCGTGAAACTCAAAAGCATCTCTCTGGCCAACATTGTCGCCAGGGGGCTCGGTTCTTCGGACCAGGCCGTGCCGGAGCTTATTCAGCATGAGGCAAATGCTGCAGGGATGGCAAGGGAGGTCGGGCTTCTGCTCGATGATCCCGTCCGTGCCGGCCTCATGCGCAAGGAACTGCTCGAAGCTCGCGACAAACTTGCCAGCGCGTCCCCTTCAAAGGCCGTTTCGATGGTTATCGAGGAATATTTATAACAGGAACATGGAACAGTTTTTCGAACTCCTCTCCGGAAATCCGCTGCTGCTTTCGGTCGTGCTTGTCGCCGCCGTTCTGGCAGTGTTTTCGTTTTTCAGAAGAGCTCTTCAGCTTCTTGTTGTCGCCGTCGCTGCGGGATTGCTCTATGCAGCCTGGCTTCAGCTGAGTGGCGGTGATGCCCCTGAATTCTTCCGCCAGGCGAAGGATACCGTTTCCTTGTCGCTCGTCCGTCTCGGAGCCATGCTCAAAGAGCTGTTCGGACTGTTGAAATCCTTAAAATAAAATACTTTGCGGTATCTTGCCTAACGGTTCACCAGCGGCTCGCTCAGCGCTCCCGTAGGGCATGATGCGGCAAGCTTGTGATAATCCGGATGCTCCGGCGATGCGCACGCTTCGAGCGTTCTTACGCAGATGCCGCAGTCTACACATTTCTCGCGTTCAAGAAGAATGTCCGGCGTTGCCGAAATACTGAATTCCGGGTGCTCCTGCTGACGGCAGGTGTAGTCCGGCAGGTATTTTGCCGCAAGATCGCGGAGACGACAGGTTTCGATAGCCTTGCATCGGCACTGCAGGCACCTTTCGGCTTCCGTAATGGCATCGGCACTGCCGAACCCGGTAACCGCCTCCATGAACCCTCCGGTTCTGATTTCCGGTTCAAGTTCCGGTACCGGTACCCGTGGCGCGGAAGGTGTCCGTTCATAGAACGCTGCCGGCGCCTTGTCTCTCGGTCCGTAGGATGAGTTGAAGGGCGTTGTGTGTTCTTCTGCCGGCAGGTTTTTCAGAAAGCGGTCGATGAAATAAGCCGCCCGTTTTCCCTGTGCAACGGCGCGGATGGCGATATCGGCACCGGTAACGCAGTCCCCTCCTGCAAATACGCCTGTTGCTGAGCATTCGAGGGTTTCCGCATTGACCGAAAGCGTGCCGTTCGGGTTCAGCGCGATGCCCGGTACGGCTTCCGCAGGGCAGTGTACCTGCTGTCCGGTGGCGGAAATCACGGTATCGGCATGGAGCGTGAATTCCGAACCGGCAATCGGCTCCGGTCTTCTTCTGCCGCTTTCATCCGGTTCTCCCGGCTGCATGGCTACGGCCGTAACGGCAGCGGCTCCTCCAGTTGATGCTATTGATACCGGTGCGGCAAGCAGGTGCAGCCTGACGCCTTCTGCAAGCGCCTCTTCGATTTCTGCCTGATTGGCCGGCATTTCGCTGCGTGTTCTCCGGTAGAGAATGGTCACCTTTTCCGCTCCAAGCCGCAGCGCCGTGCGGGCAGCGTCGATTGCCGTATTGCCTCCACCGACGACCAGTACGCTTTTTCCCGGATGAACGGTTTTGCCGCATGCAACGTCGCGCAGAAACGCAATGCCGCTGGCAACGAACGGCCCATCTTCTCCGGGAATGCCCATCAGAGAGGCTTTTGACGCGCCGATGCCTATGAAGATTGCATCGAAATCCTCCCGGAGCGATGCGATGGTGATATCCCGTCCGAGCACGGCGTTCATGCGAAGCCGGGCTCCCATCTGCCGCAGAGGTTCTATCTCCTTTTCGATCACGTTTTCCGGAAGCCGGAAGCGGGGTATGCCGTAACGCATCATGCCGCCAGGCGCTTCGTTGGCGTCGAATATGGTGACATCGTGGCCAAGAGCGAGCAGATAATAGGCGGCACTCAGTCCGGCGGGACCAGCCCCGATCACCGCTGCAGTTCTGCCGGTTTTTTCCGGGATTTCCGGAACATAGCGGTCGGCACGTTCCATGTCCCGGTCTGCGGCATACCGTTTGAGTGCGCAGATAGAAACCGGTTCATCCACGCCGTGGCGCCGGCATTCGTTTTCGCAGGGTGCCGGGCATACCCGTCCGAGAATGCCCGGAAGGGGAATGGTCTCCTTGATGATCCTGATCGCTTCGCCGTTCTCATGCCGCCTGATTTCCGATATGAAATCCGGAATGTTGCAGCCTGCCGGGCAGGAGAGTTCGCAGGGCCCCATGCAGTCGCCGCAGTGGAGGTCGATAATGCGCTCCAGGCTCTGCCGCCGCATGTCGTGCAGTTCAGGGTTTTCGGTTTCTACAACCATACCCTCCGAGGCTGCGGTGCTGCATGCCGGAACGAAACGGTTTTTCCCCTTGAGCTCCACGATGCACATCCAGCAGGAGCCGGTCGATTCAAGCGTTTTGTCGAAACAGAGTGTCGGTATGGCGATTCCCGCCGAGAGTGCGGCCTGAAGAATCGACATGCCCGGAGATGCGGAAACGGTTTTGCCGTTTATGGTAAGGCTCAGATCATTCATGGTCGGTTGATCGGTTCAGGAGCGCCCGGGGGAGCAGCTCAATGGTTAAAACGCCTGTCGATGAATCCTGCAACCTTTTCAAGCAGCCACATCGGCGTCGATGTCGCACCGCAGATTCCGACGCTCTCGACGGCGCCGCCTTCAGTGCCTTCAAACCAGGATTCCAGGATGTCTTCGACATCCTCGATGAAATAACTCCTCGGATTGGCTGCCCGGCAGATGCCGTAAAGCACCTGGCCGTTCGAGCTTTTCTTTCCGGCCACAAAAATGATGCAGCTGTTTGCCAGTGCGAACTCATGGAGTTTCCGGTTCCGGCTCGAAACCTGCCGGCAGATAGTGTCTTTGAATACCGTGCGGGGCATGGGGCGCTGACCGGTTATGGCCGCAGTGATATCGATGTCCCTGACCTCCGTCCAGGGCTTTGTCGGCTCGCCTGCAGCCGAAGCGAAACGGGTTTCGAGATTCGCTTTCAGTTCATAAAAACCGGGCACGTCCATGGTGGTCTGCGAGATCAGCGCGGTTTTTTTTCCGGTATCGAGCTTTTCCAGTTCTTCCGGATCCGACAGATCGGCATGTTTGATGATAACCCCGCGGTTGCCGCAGTGTCCGTTGATGCCGACGACTTCAGGATGGGCGCGTTTGCCGTAAATGACCACCTGGTAACCCAGCCGGTCGAGAAGGCGTGCGGTGCGCTGCAGTTTCGATACCACCGGGCAGGTGGTGTCGGTAATATCGAGGTTGTTCCGTTTCGCTTTGCTGTAGGTTTCCGGCGGTTCGCCGTGTGCCCTGACAAGCACACTCGAATCCCTGAGCGCCTCGAAAGCGGCTTCATCGATGGTGGTGAGGCCGAGTTTCTCCAGGCGCTTTACCTCCACTTCGTTGTGGACAACATCGCCAAGCGAGAACAGCCGCTCTTTTGCAGCGAGTTTTTCTTCCGCCACGTGGATGGTGCCCTGCACACCGATGCAGAACCCGGATGATGTTCTGTCGAGGTTTATTTTCACGTTGATAACGGTAACAGAATCAAAAGTAACGAGTCAAACAGACAAAAGTAACATCCCCGGCCGTCAAGACAAAAAATCAAGGGAAATCCATGAGCAGGCTAACGTTTCCGGAGGAGGTTCCGGTTCAGACGTCGACAAGCTCGACATCGGGCATGTCGGCGCTCATGAAGAGCCGGTAAAGCATGCTGAATTTCTGGGGAAGATCGCTGACAAGCAGATGGGGGTTTGCCGGTTCTCCGGATGTATGCAGCATGCCGGTTTCCTCGAGCAGCGCTTTTGCCCTTTGTGCGACGGCTTCAGCCGAATCGATGATGCGGATGTCAGGTCCGACGGTCTCTGCGATCATGTTGCGCAGGATCGGGTAGTGGGTGCATCCGAGTACAAGGGTATCGATATGCTCTGCGTGGAACTCCCTGAGGTACTCTTCTGCGATAAGGCGGGTTGCGGGATGATCGGTGAACCCCTCTTCAGCCAGCGGAACGAAGAGCGGGCATGCCTTCGAGTAGACCTCGATATCCGGATCGATGCTGTTGATGGCGCACGCATAGGCATTCGAGCAGACGGTAGCCTGTGTGCCGATCACGCCGATATGTTTTCCTCTGCTTACGCTGACGGCAAGTTCGGCGCCGGCATCGAGTACCCCGATCACGGGAATGCTTCCACCCGCTTTTTTTACGACATCAAGCGCCAGTGCCGAAACGGTATTGCAGGCGACAATTATCATTTTCGGCTGGTATCGCATCAGAATGGCGGTGTCATCCTGGGCGTACTTGCGAATGGTGACCTGAGATTTCGAACCGTAGGGGACCCTTGCGGTGTCGCCGAAATAGATTATTTTTTCGGCGGGCAGCAGTGCCTGCATCGCCTTCACGACGGTCAGGCCGCCGACACCCGAGTCGAAAATGCCTATCGGGCTTTCAGGAGTTGTTTTACGATGATGCACCGGCTGAAGAGAATCGTTAAAGGTTACACATTGAACCTGAACACAATGACATCTCCGTCTTTGACAATATAATCGCGTCCTTCGGATCGCAGTTTCCCGGCCTCTTTTACCTTCTGTTCCGAGCCGAGTTCGATGAGATCCCGGTACGACATGACTTCGGCCCTGATGAAGCCTTTCTCGAAATCTGAATGGATGGCGCCTGCAGCTTCCGGAGCGGCGGCTCCCTTGCGGATAGTCCATGCGTGCACCTCTTTTTCACCGGCAGTAAAGTAGGTCTGCAGGCCGAGCAGATCATATGCGGTTTTGATGACCCGGTCAAGCCCGGACATCTCGAGGCCGAGGCTTTCAAGGAATTCCGGGCGCTCCTCTTCGGGAAGCTCGGATATATCCGCTTCGCTTTTTGCGCTGATGATCAGCATTTTGGAGCCGGATTCCGCAGCGATTTCCGCTACCTGCCTCGTATAGGCATTGCCCCCGGGCAGATCGGTTTCGGCAACATTTGCCGCGTAGAGAATAGGTTTTGTGGTGAGCAGGAAAAACTGGCGGGAGAGCTCTTTTTCTTCGGCATCCTGAATGATGGCTCTTGCGGGAACTCCCTCGGAAAGTCCGGCAATGATCCGTTCGGCAAGTTCCACCTGCAGCAGCAGATCTTTTTCCTTCCGTGCGTTTTTCCGGAGTTTTTCTATCCTCCGTTCCATGCTGTCGAGGTCTGCAAGCATCAGTTCCGTTTCGATGGTCGTGATGTCGTCGGCAGGATCGATTTTTCCCTCCACATGAATAATATTGCTGTCGTCGAAACACCGGACGACATGCACGATGGCATCGACCTCCCGGATATGCGAAAGGAACTGGTTTCCCAGGCCCTCGCCTTTACTGGCGCCCTTGACAAGACCTGCGATATCGACGATTTCAAGTGTGGCCGGAACCAGTGTCGGCGTTTTGACCACATCGGCAATCAACTGCATCCGTTCATCGGGCACCAGAACCGTGCCGACGTTGGGTTCTATGGTGCAGAAGGGGTAATTCGCCGCTTCAGCCTGTTTGGCGGTAATGGCATTGAACAGTGTCGATTTTCCGACATTCGGCAATCCGACAATCCCGCAGCGGAGAGACATATCGATACAAGGAAGAGGTGTTTACGTAAAAGCGTGCCCCAGGGTGGCACAGGTTGTTAACATGTAATCATTAAGTTTGGAAAAAGCAAATTTATTTTATAAAATTGCAGGCTAAGTCAAAATGCTTGTGAAACACACGACAGGGAACAGACGCATCATTATCGCCATCGACGGACCGGCAGCTTCCGGTAAGAGTACTACCGCCCGCAAAGTAGCGGAAATGCTGGGTTATACCTATATCGACACCGGTGCAATGTTCCGTTCCGTTACCCTGAAGGTTCTCGAGCTGGGCATGATCGACACCGTCCGGTCCTTACCCGATTCCATTGAAGCGTTGTTGCAGGACCTGTCCATCACCTTTTGTGATGACCGGGTTTTTCTCGATGGCAGGGATGTTACCTCGGCTATCAGGGAAAACCGTGTCAGCCGCGAGGTCAGTTTTATCAGCTCTCTGGGGCCCGTTCGCCAGAGGCTTCGCCTGATGCAGCAGGAGATGGGGCGTTTGAAAGGTGTTGTCATGGATGGCCGGGATATCGGTACGGTTGTGTTTCCCGATGCCGAACTGAAAATTTTTCTGATCGCCGACGCCCGTGAGCGGGCGGCAAGGCGTTATGCCGAACTGGTCGCTAAAGGTGCTTCAGGAAGCGATCTGCCGGATCCGGGCATGCTCGAAAGGGAGATCGTCGAAAGGGACAGGGCTGATGCACAGCGGGCTCTTGCCCCCCTGAAAAAGCATCCCGATGCCATTGAAATCGATACGTCGGAGCTGAGCATTGACGAGCAGGTGAAGATGGTCCGCGATCTGGCACTTGCATTGCTGCAGCGTGAAGGATAGCGGGTTCCCGCCTGAAGAGGGTTTTGTTGTTTCATTAACCTAAAAACCGGGTGCTGAAATCTCTCGCGGCACCGAGGGTAAATCACAAGAGAGGAAGGAAAACATTTAATGCCAGAAACACTAACGCTGGAGAAGAAAGTCCAGGAACGGCCCGCAAGAAAAAAGGTCAAAGTCTTCGCTCACTACGATTCCGCGGCACTTGCCGAGATGGAAAAGCTCTATACGAGCACGCTGAGTGAAATCAGGGAAGACGAGATCGTCAAAGGCCGTATCGTCTCCATTTCCAACAAGGACGTCACCATCGACGTCGGTTACAAGTCGGAGGGCATCGTCTCCCTGCTTGAGTTCCGCGACGAGGAAGAGGGTGAAGTCAAGGTCGGCGATGAAGTCGAGGTTTACCTCGAAAACATCGAAGACAAGATGGGCCAGCTCATTCTTTCCAAAAAGAAGGCCGATGTCCTGAGAATCTGGGACAAGATTTACGATTCAATTGAAAATGACACGATCATCAACGGCAGGATCATCAACCGCGTCAAGGGCGGTATGACGGTTTCCCTGTCCGGTGTCGAGGCCTTCCTTCCCGGTTCGCAGATCGATGTCAAACCGGTTCGCGATTTCGATGCTCTTGTCGGCCAGACGATGGACTTCAGGGTCGTCAAGATCAATCCCGTTACGCAGAATATCGTCGTCAGCCACAAGGTCATCCTCGAAGAGGAGTACGCCGCACGCCGCGAAGAGATGCTTGCCAATATCAAGGTGGGCATGGTGCTCGAGGGCACGGTCAAGAACATCACCGATTTCGGTATCTTTGTCGATCTCGGCGGTCTCGACGGTCTTGTACATATCACCGACATCACCTGGGGCAGAATCAACCATCCTTCGGAAGTTGTCGAGCTTGACCAGCCGATCAAGGTTGTTGTCGTCGGTTTCGACGAGAACACCAAGCGAGTCTCTCTCGGTATGAAGCAGCTCGAAGCCCATCCCTGGGAAAATATCGAGATCAAGTACCCGGTGGGTTCCAAGGCGAACGGCCGGGTGGTTTCCATTACCGATTACGGAGCCTTCGTGGAGATCGAGAAAGGCATCGAGGGTCTTGTCCACATTTCCGAAATGAGCTGGACCCAGCATATCAAGCATCCGGGTCAGTTTGTCACCCTCGGCCAGGAGGTTGAGTGCGTGATTCTCAATATCGACAAAGAGCACACCAAGCTCTCTCTCTCCATGAAACGGGTCAACGAGGACCCCTGGATCGCGCTCTCCGAAAAGTACATCGAGGGATCGCTGCACAAGGGCACCGTCAGCAATATCACCGATTTCGGTGTGTTTGTCGAGCTTGAAGCCGGAGTAGACGGTCTGGTGCATATTTCCGACCTTTCGTGGACGAAGAAGATCCGCCATCCAAGCGAACTGGTCAAGAAAAACCAGGAACTCGAAGTCAAGGTGCTTAAATTCGATGTCAACGCCCGCCGTATTGCGCTCGGCCACAAGCAGATCAATCCTGATCCGTGGGATGAGTTCGAACAGAAATATGCCGTAGGCGCTGAAACACCGGGAAATATCTCCCAGATCATCGAGAAGGGCGTCATCGTCATTCTTCCCGGCGATGTAGACGGCTTCGTGCCGGTATCGCATCTGCTTCAGGGCGGCGTGAAGGATATCCACTCCTCGTTTGCTGTCGGCAATGAGCTTCCTCTCCGTGTGATCGAGTTCGACAAGGAGAACAAGAGGATCATTCTTTCGGCTCTCGAATATTTCAAGGACAAGAGCAAGGAGGAGATCGAAGCCTATCTCCAGGCTCATCCGAACGAAAAGAAAGAGATCGAGGATGCTACCGCTGAACTCGAACCGCAGGCAAAGTCCGGCGACAGAAAAGGCGGCGATTCGAAGTGATTCGGCTTGCCGGTACTGTAATTGTTACAAAAAAGCCTCTCCTGTTTCAGGGGAGGCTTTTTTTGTTGTGCGTCTGCTCCGGGGTCGATCGTTGTTTCCTGCAGGATCGATAGTGCTTTTCCTCAGTAGCCGTAGCTTTTCAGAAGGTTCTGTTTCTTTCTCCAGTCGGGTCTGACTTTTATGAAGAGTTCGAGAAAAACCGGTCTGCCCAGCAGTTCCTCGATATCGGTACGGGCGGCTTTTCCGAGTTTCTTGAGGGCGTTGCCGCCGCTGCCGATCAGGATCTGTTTCTGGGTGTCGCGTTCGACGACAATCGAACAGCGGATAAGATCCTTTCTCGACGGGTCGTTTTCATGCTGTTCCCTGAATTCATCGACCACAACCTCCGCTGCATAGGGGACCTCCTTGCCGTAAAGGAGAAAGATTTTTTCCCTGATGATTTCCGATACGAAAAACCGTTCCGGGGCAGTGCTCAGTATATCTTCAGGATAGAGCGGATCGTTCATCGGAAGAAACGGAACGAGGACGTCGACAAGCTGTTTCAGTCCGGTTCCTTCCAGTGCTGAAACGGAGATAACGGAGGCGGGACAGAAGAGCCGGGCCATCACCGATTCGGCTTTTTCCTGTACTGCACGGCTAACGAGATCCGACTTGTTCAGCACGGCGATTACCGGTTTCCCTGCAGGTTTCAGCCATGCATTGAAGAGTTCGGCGGCGAAATCGATGTCAAAAGGTTCGGCGCCTTTCGTATAGGGAATCAGGGCGATAACCGCGTCGGCTTCTTCAAGTGTCCTGCGGGTGATGGCAAGCATCGATTCATGGAGCTTCTGCTGCGGCTGCATGATGCCCGGAGTATCGAGAAAAATGATCTGGCACCGCTCGTCATGGTAGATGCCGGTTATTTTTTTTCTTGTAGTTTGCGGTTTAGGTGTTACAATAGAAAGTTTACAGTCAAGCAGCTTGTTCAGCAGTGTTGACTTGCCTGCATTCGGCGGTCCGGCAATAACAGCGAAGCCGCACGAGAACGATGAAGTATCCATGAAAGGTAGGGTTGAAACAGTGATGCAGAGGATGGCAAATCTCTGTGTACGATACAGAATTCTCCGCGGATGGGGAAGAAAAAGATGCTGGAAAGCGCGAAATGGAACAACAAGGCAAACTTGACATCTGGCTTCTCGTCGCTACTGCCGGCCTCATTATTCTCGGGCTTCTGGCAATATACAGCGCAACCAACGGTGCGGGAGAGACGGTTCTGTTTTACCGGCAGCTTGCATGGGGGTGTATCGGCGCCTTTGTCATGCTGTTCGTGTATTTCAACGATTACCGGTTCATACGCGATAATTCATATATCTTTTATCTTGTCGGGGTGGTGCTGCTTGTAGCGGTACTTGTTTTCGGTAAGAAAATCGCCGGGCAGACAAGCTGGGTCCGTATCGGTTTTTTCAGTTTCCAGCCTTCGGAAATAGCCAAGATGACAACGATTCTTGCGCTTGCCCGTTTCCTTTCCGAAGATGAAACCGATATCCGTTCGATACCCCATCTTTTTATTGCGCTCGCTATTCCCCTCTTTCCCGCACTGCTGATCATGCTGCAGCCCGATATGGGGACAACCCTTACCTGCCTTTCATTTATAGCGCCGATGATCATTATGGCGGGATTCGATTTCTATCTGCTGCTGCTGCTCGTCATACCCGTTGTGCTCATGCTCAGCGGTTTTTTCAACATCTATTTCATTTTCGGTCTTGCCCTGCTTATGTTTTTCGGGCTGGTGTTTCTCAAAAAGAAATTTCACATGCATCAGCTTGCCGTTACCTCTGCCGGCCTGCTCGCCTCACTTTTTACGCACCGTTTTGCCGGAGAGATTCTCAAGCCCCATCAGATGAAAAGGATTCAGACCTTTCTCGATCCCATGTCGGATCCGCAGGGGGCGGGCTATAATGCGCTGCAGGCGAAAATAGCGATCAGTTCCGGCGGTTTTTTCGGCAAGGGGTTTCTTGAAGGAACGCAGACGCAGCTTCGTTTCATTCCCGCCCAGTGGACCGATTTTATTTTCTGTGTCATTGCAGAAGAGCTTGGTTTTATAGGATCGGTTCTGTTGCTTGGTTTTTTCCTTGTCCTGATTCTTCGGTTTATCCGTATTGTTTTTTCCATCAAAAACCGGTTTGTCGAACTGACCTTTGCCGGTTATGCATCGCTTCTTACGGTTCATGTCGTCATCAATGTAGGTATGACGCTCGGGCTTATTCCTGTTATCGGCGTGCCGCTGCCGTTTGTTTCCTACGGGGGTTCTTCACTGCTCGGCAACATGATCATGGTGGCGCTCGGCCTGAATTTTGTAAGAAACCGGCGAAGTATCGGTTACTGAAAGAATGTTCCGGTTTATTCAGGTATTCGAAAAAACAGGGAAAAGCATGGAATGGAAAAAGCGCAAACATTGCGCTTTTTCTATAAGCCGATAGATGATTTTTTTGCTGGGTTACCTGATTTTGTAAACAAACCGTTTACTGCCTGAGCCTGAAGGAATGCGTTCGATTTCTTCATCGGTCATGCCGTATTTGTTCAGCCAGAGGCTTACGGTTGTGCTTTTGGTATTGAGCGCGTCAGCAATTTCTTTCGGTTTGAATGCACGTTCCGGATTTGAGCGGAGCAGATCCTTGACCGATTTTCCAAGCTGTCCGCGCCCGAACCGGGAAAAACCTGTTTGAGCCGGATCGGTGACTTCAAGTTTTGGGAGATTGAGTTCAAGTTTTTTCAGTATTGCGGAAAGCTCATCTTCAAGCAGTTTTATTTTTTCCTGGAACTCACGTTGCAAGAGCATGATTTTTTCCTGAAGATTTTTTTTCTCTTTTACAAGGGATTGAAAATGATCAATCTTCTGGATAAAAAGATCATACTTGTCGGGTGATGCAGCATCTTTTTTCATCATGTTCGAATAGTGCCTTTTCTGATTGAAATGATACAGATCGATAACAATCGTGAATATAAAAGAATGCCTTTGTGCATGCAAATTGATGCGATGAGGGTTGTATCGGATAGTGTTTTGCACATTTTCCGTTCCTGATGCAAAACGGAATGAAAAAAACAGATAACTGCGATGAGTAAAACGGGTTTGCCGAGTGTTGCCGCGGTAACACTGGGATGTAAACTGAATTATTCCGAAACATCGGCGATACTCGATCGGCTTTCTGCGGAGGGCTGGCAGCTTTCCTCTGTCGAAAAGGGTGCGGATATGATCGTTGTTCACACCTGTGCGGTTACAAAACAGGCCGAACAGAAATGCCGCCAGAAAATACGGAAGCTTATAAAACGTAATCCGAAGAGTGTCGTTGTGGTAATCGGCTGTTATGCCCAGCTGCAGCCTCTCCGGCTTTCGGGTATCGAGGGTGTTCATGGCGTTCTCGGCAGCAACGATAAATTCAGGACAGGCCTCTATCGGGAAATTTTCGAGACGAGGCCGGAAGCTCCGCTCGTGCAGGTCTCGGATGTCTGCGGAATGGAAGAGATCCATGCGGGTTACTCCCTGCCGGAACATTCCGGAGTTTCCAGAACACGGGCTTTTCTGAAGATCCAGGACGGGTGTGATTACGGATGCGCCTACTGCACCATCCCCCTGGCTCGGGGTCGTTCGCGCTCCCTTCCGGTGGCGATGATTGTCGAGCGTGCGCACGCGCTTGCCGCATCAGGATATCGCGAAATTGTGCTGACCGGCGTCAATATCGGCGATTACCGTTCGGAAGGAACCGGTCTTGCCGGACTGCTCCGGATGCTTGAGCTGGTTGAACTGGACCGTATCAGGGTGAGTTCCCTTGAACCGGATATTCTCGACGACAGGCTCCTGGATGTCGTGGCCTGCTCACAAAAAATAGCGCCTCATTTTCATGTGCCGCTGCAGAGCGGTTCAGACCGGGTGCTGAAGGCTATGGGGAGAAGATACACGACCGCAGTCTACCGGGAGCGCGTCATGAGAGCGGTGGAGAGCATTCCTGATTGTGCCATCGGTATCGATGTCATTGCCGGATATCCCGGGGAGAGCGAAGAGGATTTCCAGGATATGTACCGCTTCATCGAGGGACTTCCGGCTGCCTACCTGCATGTTTTTACCTGCTCTGTTCGTCCCGGTACGCGGCTTGCTTCCCAGACGGCATCCGGGGAGCGGAAACTTTCCCTGCCTGCTGATATTGAGCGGCGCAGTGGCATGCTTATCGAGCTTGGCATCCGGAAAAAATCCTCCTATACGGCAGGCTTTCTGGGAAAAGAACGCAAGGTGCTTGTTGAGACGTGCATGCGCGACGAGGGCGGAAGGGTATGCTGCAGCGGGTATACCTCAAATTATCTGCAGGTTACAGCGGCAGCTGAAGGTTTCGAGGGCGATGCAGGGCGGTTGAAGGGGATGCTTGTGCCCGTAGTGATCGGAGAGATGGACCATGATTTGAATTTACAGGGGAGACTGTTATTTTAAGTGCTCGATTTCTTCTGTGGCCCGACGCTTGCAACCCTTAAACCCGTTTATTCCATGCCTATTAAATCCCGAATCCGTTCGATTCCCGATTATCCTAAAAAAGGGATCATGTTTCGTGACATCACTACCCTGATCAAGGACCCGGTGGGGTTTCGTCTTGTGATCGACAGCTTTACCCAGCACTATCTGCAGAACGGGGTTGATTTTGATGTGATAGTAGGCATTGAAGCTCGTGGATTCATTATCGGCGGAGCGCTTTCCTACACGCTCGGCAAAGGATTCGTTCCTGTCAGGAAACCCGGGAAATTGCCGGCGGATGTGGTTTCCCAGGAATATGAGCTCGAATACGGCAGCGACAAGATCGAGATTCACATGGATGCGCTGGAAAAAGGCACAAGGGTGCTGCTTGTCGACGATCTTCTTGCAACCGGGGGTACGGCACTTGCTGCCGCGGCTCTGGTGGAAAAAGTCGGTGGCGTTGTTGCCGAGATGGCCTTTATCGTCAACCTTCCCGATGTCGGCGGTGAGCGGAAGATTCGCGAAAAAGGCTACGACATTTATGCACTTACCGATTTTGAAGGAGATTGACATAATTCCCATTCATTTTTTGACCAGTTTGGCCATGAACCGGATTAACAAAGCACTTCCTGTCTTTTTGTTTTTCCCGTTTTTCGCCCTTGCCGGCAGCTCTCCGCTGTTTGCTGCCGGTGAAGCGGTCTCTTCAGCAGGACACCTTCCTCCGGTCTGGCTTGTTGCGCCTTTCGTGCTGCTTTTGCTCATGATTGCAACCGGTCCGCTTCTTTACCACCGTTTCTGGGAACACAACTACAGGAATGTTTCTATCGGCCTGGGGGGAGTTGTCGCGCTTTATTACGGGTTCTTGATGGAGCATGGTGTGCATGTTCTCAGACATACCCTGGAAGAATATCTTGCCTTTATCGCACTGATAGCATCGCTTTTTGTGGTATCCGGCGGCATTCTCATCAAGATCGAACGAAGGGGCACGCCGTTCGTCAACGGCATGCTTCTTCTTTTCGGCGCCCTGCTCTCGAATCTTATCGGTACTACCGGGGCGTCGATGCTCCTCATAAGGCCATTCATGAGGATCAACGAGGGTCGTCTTCATGCGTTTCATATCGTATTTTTTATTTTTATCATCAGCAATATCGGCGGAGCCTTGACTCCGATCGGCGATCCGCCGCTTTTTCTGGGTTTTCTCAAAGGCGTGCCTTTTTTCTGGGTGATATCGAAAGTGTGGCTTCCCTGGGCGGTTACGGTGGCCGGTCTGGTTATTCTGTTCATGTTGTTTGACGCAAAAGCCGGAGATGCCGGCCATTCAGCGGGTGAGCAGCATGGTGGCATCGTCATTGCGGGGAAAAAGAATTTTATCTATCTCGCCATGATCATTGCCGCGGTCTTTCTTGATCCGGCGGTTATCGACGGCTTTCCGAGTCTTCAGAAGCTTTTCCATCTGCCTTTCGGTATCCGGGAGCTGATTCTTCTGGGCGTATCGGTAGCAGCCTACAAAACTGCGGATCATGAAGCGCTGAAGGGCAATGAGTTCAACTTTGAACCGATCAGGGAGGTCGCATTTCTGTTCATCGGCATTTTTGCCACCATGATTCCGGCTCTCGAACTGATTGGAGCTTATGCCTCAGTACATGCGGGTGATTTTTCCGTAACGGCTTTTTACTGGATGACCGGCGCTCTTTCAGGGATTCTGGACAATGCGCCAACCTACCTGAACTTTCTTGCCGGCGCCCTCGGTAAGTTCGGCCTCGATATCGGTTCCCCTGCTACGGTAAAGATGTTTGCCGAAGGGGTGGCTTCCCCGGTTCAGGGTGATGTTTCTTCGGAATTTTACCTGATGGCCATCACTGTTGCTTCGGTCTTTTTCGGCGCGATGACCTACATCGGCAATGCACCCAATTTCATGGTGAAAAATATCGCAGCCCAGGCGGAAGTGGACGTTCCGGATTTCCTCGAGTATATCTACAAATATTCGGTTCCGGTGCTCGTTCCGTTTTTTGCGGTGATATGGCTTCTGTTCTTCAACCATTAACGTTTCCAGGTCATGAAGCGCTTTACCGAGGCAATAAGCAACGGGGAGAAAGGGTTCTATCTCGGGAACTCCGTTTTTTTCCCCTTTCATTTCGATCTGGTAAGCATCTGGATCGGAAAAGAAATGTCACTGCTCTCATCCCCGGAGATCATTACGGATCTTTCCGATCCTGCAACGCTGGGGGTCAGGGAAGGAGAGTCGTTCACCAATCTGGTCTTCAGGAAATGGAGCGATCTCGGCAGGGAACTGGGTCATCACAAAGGCCATATCGTTCTGCATGCTGCAGAAAAAGGCTCCGATATATTCAGACCGGAAAATCTTCACTACATTCAGGCCTGCTTTCAGCATAAACATAAAGATATCGCCTTTAACATCATCAAGGATCCCTTCGAGCTGTAATCTGGCGGTTACCGGGTTTTTCGGGCGTGCGTATGCCCAAAGTCCCGGTTCAGTTCCCTCGCTCCCGGCGCCTCTACGGCTAGCCCGCGCCGTTCTTGAGGCTTTCGCTTACAGCGTGCTTGAACTCCTTGGAGATTTTAAAGGTAGGAACGTTTTTAGGGTCGACCGTTACCTTCTCTCCGGTTCTCGGGTTTCTTGCCTGGCGCAGGTTCTTGTGCCGGATATTGAATGATCCGAACCCCCTGATCTCGATTCTTTTGCCGGCCTTCAGCGACTCGATGATGCTTTCGAACAGGCAGTCAACCACGGATTCGGTTTCGTTTTTTGTCATGCCTGTCTTGTGAGCGATCACATTGACCAGATCAGCTTTAGTGGTTGTGTTTCCCATGGTGACGATGACTTAGGTTATTGTAGTGTATGCAGTTATTTAAACCATAAACGAAGGGCAACAATTCCTGTGAAAATCGCAAAAGCTTTACGGAGCAGATCTCCTGAGAGCGACGTCGCTATTCTGGCGCCGAAAAAGGCGCCCGCGAAAAGTCCGGCGGCAATAACCAGCCCCAGCCAGATGTTTTCCGTGGTGATCTTGCCGGAGCGGTAATACTCCATAATGCCGAGAAGACCGACAGGCAGCAGGAGGGCCACAAGGGAGGTTGCATTGGCGCTGTGCTGGCTCATTCCGAAAAGCAGCACCAGTGCGGGAACGATAATGATTCCGCCTCCGACGCCGAACAGCCCCGACAGCATACCTGCCGCCAGGCCTATAATGAGCATGAAAACCGTCTGCATAAGCGTTGACATTCTGTTACTCCGGAAAAAAACCGCGTGACACTATGTTGTACCGATGATGGCGGCTATCTCTTCCGCATTCAGTGTCTCTTTCTCGATAAGGTTATCGGCAAGGCGGTGGAGCAGCTCTTTTTTCTCGCTGAGAATCCTTTTTGCATTGTCCATGCACTCGATAATGATCTTGCTGACTTCATTGTCGATCTGCAGTGCGGTTTCCTCGCTGTACTCCCGGATGTGCGAGTAATCCTTGCCGAGAAATACCTCTTTATGACTGTCGCCGTAATTGATCGGCCCGAGCTTGTCGCTCATGCCCCATTGCCGCACCATTCTTCGGGCAAGGTCCGTAGCCCGTTCGATGTCGTTGGCCGCTCCGGTGGTGATTTCGTTGAATACCAGCTCTTCGGCAACCCTGCCGCCAAGCGCATAGGTGATGATGGCCAGCAGGTACTTCCGGTTCTGGGTGTAGCGATCCTCGAGGGGAAGGTATGCGGTAAGCCCGAGGCTTCTGCCTCTCGGTATGATGGTTACCTTGTGGATGGGGTCCGAACCCTCGGTATTGGCAGCTACCAGTACATGACCGGCCTCATGATAGGCGGTAAGCTTTTTCTGTTCCTCTGAAATGTACATGCTTTTCCGCTCCGGACCCATAAGCACCTTGTCCCGGGCCTGCTCGAAATCGCTGGAGTCGATGCTCTCCTTGTCGCTTCTGGAGGCTATGAGCGCAGCTTCATTGACCAGATTCGCCAGATCGGCGCCTGAAAACCCCGGAGTGCTTTTTGCGAGAACGGAGATGCTTACATCGCCGGCAAGCGGGGTGTTTCGCGTGTGGATGGCAATAATTGCCTCCCTTCCCCGAATATCGGGCTTGTCGATGGTGATCTGCCGGTCGAATCTTCCCGGTCTGAGCAGTGCGGAATCAAGCACATCCGGACGGTTTGTCGCCGCGATCAGGATGACATTGTCGGTTGTTGTAAACCCGTCCATTTCCACCAGCAGCTGGTTAAGGGTCTGTTCCCGTTCGTCGTGCCCTCCGCCGAGACCCGCTCCTCGGCTTCTGCCGACCGCATCGATTTCATCGATGAACACAATGCAGGGAGCGTTTTTCTTTGCCTGTTCGAACAGGTCCCGCACGCGTGCAGCGCCGACGCCGACAAACATTTCAACGAAATCGGCACCCGAGATCGAAAAGAATGGAACCTTGGCTTCGCCGGCGATGGCTTTGGCCAGAAGGGTTTTACCGGTTCCCGGAGGGCCGAGCAGCAGAACTCCCTTGGGGATTTTGCCGCCTATTTTCTGGAACTTTTCGGGACTGGTGAGAAATTCAACGGTCTCCTTCAGCTCCTCGACAGCTTCGTCAACTCCGGCAACATCCTTGAAGCTGACCTTCACGTCGAATTCACTGATCATCTTGGCGCGGCTCTTGCCGAAGCTGAACATGTTCTTCGCCGCGCCTCCGTTCTGCTGCGCCATACGCCGGAACATGAAGAAGTAAATCAGCCCGAAGATTATCCAGGGAGCGAAGAGCATCAGTAAGGTATTGATGCTGTCGGCGCCCTCCTCGACGGTGACCTGAATCCCTTTTGACGCAAGCAGATCGGCCTGTTCCGTGGTGAATGAGGGAATGGTGACGCTGAACCGGTCCGTTTTCAGAAAGGTTTTGTTTTTCAGTTCAAGCGGAGCGGGCGTTTTCAGTTTTCCGTTCAGTTTAGCCGATCGGTCGGCATAGGTTTCAACCGTGACATCGGTGACAAGGTCGCCGTCAAGCACCTTCCGGTAATGGTTGTAGGTGATTTCCGGATTTACCGGAGCTGAAAAAAACCGCTGGAACACAAACAGCGACAGAAGTCCCAGCATCATGATTACAAGAAAACCGGGAAACCTCGCCGGACTGCCGCCGCTGTTTTCCGGATCGCGATCCGGCTGCCGTCTGCTATCGCGTACCGGTCTGAAAATATTCCGGCTGCTCTCTTTTGCTGTGTTTTTTTTTCCGGGTTCGGGCATAAATACGCTCGGTGATTGAAGGAAAAAGCCAAGTCAAGGTTAACTTACGCCTTTAAAAGTAATTAAAAGTAAACTGCAATCGAATGCAAAAAGTTTATTGTTAAATGCTTCCGAAAGCAGGCTTTTGAGGGTGCAGGAGTGGTTTTTTTATCGCCTTCGGGCGCCATGAGATTTTGTCCCTTCAAAAAACAGCGGGATTTTTATAAATTCATTGCTCCTGACACCGGTATTCAATCTCCTGTCAATGAAAATTCAATAAACAGTTTTACGTCACATTATGGTCGCTCAAAGGGTCAGAACCAGGTTTGCTCCCTCTCCGACAGGTTATCTGCATGTCGGCGGTCTCCGGACAGCTCTCTACAACTACCTGTTCGCAAAAAAAATGAAAGGGGACTTCATTATCAGAATCGAAGACACCGATCAGAGCAGGAAAGTGGAGGATGCGCAGCGCAACCTCATCAAAACGCTCGAATGGGCGGGGATTGTGGCTGACGAAAGCCCCGAGCACGGAGGAAACTACGGCCCTTACGTCCAGTCTGAAAGGCTGCATATCTACCGCCAGTACTGTGACCGTCTGCTTGAAGACAAAAACGCCTACTACTGTTTTTCAACATCCGAAGAGCTTGAAGAGAACCGGCAGCTGCAGCTGAAACAGGGACTCCAGCCGAAATACAACCGGAAATGGCTGCCCGAGGAGATGGGCGGTTCCATGCCTTCCTCCGAAGTCAGAAAGAAAATGGCCGAAGGCGTCCCCTATGTGATCCGCATGAAAGTCCCCGATTATGTTTCGGTATGGTTCGAGGATATGATCAGGGGACCTGTTGAGTTCGACTCCTCGACCATCGACGATCAGGTGCTCATGAAATCCGACGGATTTCCGACCTATCATTTCGCCAGCGTTATCGACGATCATCTCATGGAGTTCACGCACATCATCCGGGGTGAAGAGTGGCTTCCCTCCATGCCGAAACATCTGCTGCTCTACGAGTTTTTCGGGTGGGAGCCGCCCCGGTTCGCCCACCTTCCGCTTCTGCTCAATCCGGATCGTTCGAAGCTCAGCAAACGCCAGGGCGATGTGGCTGTCGAGGATTATATCCGCAAGGGGTACAGCTGCGACACCATCGTGAACTTTGTGGCCATGCTCGGATGGAATGAAGGAGAGGGTACCGAGCAGGAGGTCTACAGCCTCCAGGAGCTTATCGAGAAGTTTTCACTCGAACGCGTCGGCAAGGCCGGCGCCGTCTTCAACGTCGAAAAGCTCAACTGGCTTGAAAAGCAGTATATCAAGAGCCGCCCGGCGGCAGATATCATCAGGACGATCAAACCGCTGCTTTCGGCGGAACTTGCTCGCAAGGAGACCCCGCTCTCCAAAGAGGTGATCACCAGCGACCTTTATCTCGAACAGGTTATCGAGCTGATGCGCGAGAGGGTTGGGTTCGAGCATGAATTCGTGACTTTCTCTTCCTACTTTTTCTTCGAGCCGGAGGCCTATGAGGAAGAGGCGGTGCAGAAGCGCTGGACAGCCGGAACCAACACTCTTCTTCGGGAGTTCTCTTCGGTGCTCGAGACTCTCGATCCCTTCAGTGCCGAAACGATCGAGGCTGCGCTCAAGGAGTTTGTCGCTCCCAGAGGCCTGAAACCTGCCGTTCTGATTCATCCCCTGAGAATTCTCGCTTCGGGGGTCAGCTTCGGTCCGAGTCTCTATCACATGCTTGAAGTGCTGGGCAGGGAAGCCGTGCTCCGCAGGGTTGCAAAAGGGGTCGAGCGGTTGGCCGCGCAGGGATAGCTGCCGCAGGCCGGAACGGAAGGTGCCGCTCCGGCCTGTATCGGAAATCATATTTTCCGGTTTTTTTTCTTTTTGATTTTTGGAGTGTGTTTGTTATTATGTGCCTCACAAACATGGACAGATAGCTCAGTTGGTAGAGCAAAGGACTGAAAATCCTTGTGTCGGGGGTTCGATTCCCTCTCTGTCCACCAGGTTTTTCCGCAGTTCCTCGCTGCTCCGGGAAACACAGATCACATTTCTTCCTTCACTTCCAGCCTTATTCCTTTTGATTTCCATGAGAAAGCCTGTATTTGGCGTAGCGGCTTTTTATGGCAGAACCGCATAATTCCCGGTATGAATATCACCACAGAACCTCATCAGGAAGTCTGGCACGACATGCAGGAGCCGGGCGCCTATGAATGGTGGTATTTCGACGCGGAAGACAAGGCAAGCGGAGTTTCCGTCGTAATCATCTGGTTTTCAGGCTTTCCCTTCTCTCCCTACTACATGCAGCACTATGACGACTGGAAAGGCAGGGCCGTGTCAGCTCCTCCGTTGTCATCCGACTATGCGGGCTTCAGCTTTCAGCTTTATGAGCAGGGCAGGGAAACACTCAATTTCATCAGGGAGGGCGGTAAGGATCTTTTCGAGTGCAACAGGGAGCAGATCGGTTTCCGGTTCGAGAACAGCCGCTTTCTCTATGACGCGCTCAGGGACGAGTACCGGCTTGTCGTTGATTTTGCCTTTCCTGCACGCAATCGGAAGGTCAGTGCGGAACTTCTGTTCAAGGTCACCCGGCGGGCGCTGTATACAAAAAAAGACGGCAATGGCGCGGCCAATTCCCGGCATCAGTGGCTTTTGAGTGTTCCAAGGGCTGAGGTGGACGGTTATGTCGAAATTTCCGGAGAAAACGGCGGCAGTCTGAGACGCATCGTTCTCAGGGGTCACGGTTATCATGATCACAACCTCGGGACCATGCCCATGCAGGAGTATATCGCCCGCTGGTACTGGGGCAGGGCGTTTTCGGAACGGTACGACCTGGTCTACTATATGATTTTTTTCAGGAATACCGCCTACCAGCCGGTGAGTCTGCTGATGCTGCATGACAATATTGCGGGGAAGGTTTCGTTTATGGACTCGCTCCAGTTCAGGGAGCGGGATTTTTCGACCGGCTTTTTCTCTCCGCTTCACGGAAGAACACTTGAGCTGGATGGGGGAGGCGCTTCGGTAACCGTTTCGCAGAAAAAAGTGCTCGATGCAGGGCCGTTTTATCTCAGGTTTGCATCGGACATCTCGCTTTGTATCGACGGTCAGCATCTCGATGGGATCAGCGGGATTTCGGAGTTTCTCAATCCGGTAAGGCTGCAGTCGCGTTTCATGAGATTTTTTACCCGCAGCAGGATATGGAGGGACAAAGAACCCTCCTTCATGTATGACTATTATAATTTTTTTAAAAGCTGTTCTGATTGGTTTAAACGGTAAAAAATTATAACTTCTGAGTTTGTTTATACTACCCAGCAAGAGAACTGTGCATGTCGCTGAAACGGCGGTATGGAAAACAGTCGGTCGGCAAGGCATTGATTTCTTAACAATAGCTTTAAAAAGGAGATAGATCGTAATGGCACAACAAGGTAATTTCAAGAGTCCAGCCCGGATGGGTGGACTTGGTGAGAGTGCTTCAGCCTCTTCCTCCGGAGCGGTTTCCGGTGGAAAACCAAGGGAAGATGGGTTGAAGGGCGTTAATTTCGAGCGTCGCAGTTTTCTGGGCAAGGTGGTCGGTGGAGTTGGTGCCGCAGTGGCGGTATCGACGCTCTATCCGATCGTCAGGTACATCATTCCTCCTGTCAAAGAAGTGAAAAATGTGAACGAAATGGCTGTCGGCAAAGCTTCGGAAGTACCGGAAAATACCGGAAAGATCTACCCGTTCAACGAGGACAAGGTCATTGTTATCAACGACAACGGCAAGCTTACCGCATGCAGCGCCGTCTGCACGCATCTCGGCTGTCTTGTCCGCTGGGAAGACAAGGATAACCTCATTTTCTGCCCCTGCCACGGTGCGAAATACCAGCAGACCGGTGAAATCATTTCCGGTCCGCAGCCGCGTCCTCTGACCCCTTACGCCGTCCGGGTCGAAGGCGATGATCTTATTATATCCAAAGCTTAATTTTAACGTTGTTGAAAACCAATGGAGTCAGAAAATATGGCTGAGAACAATCAGAATGCTCCGGCAGGAAATGCTCCTGCCAAGCCGAAACCCGCAGCCCCGGGTGCCGCCAAGCCGGCAGCTCCAGGTGCTGCAAAGCCAGCAGTCGGAACGGCAAAACCGTCCGATCCCGCTGCAGCAAAACCCGCGGCCTCTTCCGGCGGCGTTTACAAACCTCCGGTAGACCGTCCCGATCCGAATCCCTACAGGGACAGCAAGCAAAGCGCTCTGGCATCCTGGTTTCAGGAGCGGTTCTACGTGATGATACCGGTCATCGATTACCTGAAGAAAAAAGAGGTGCCCCAGCACCGTCTCTCCTTCTGGTACTACTTCGGCGGTCTCACTCTTTTCTTCTTTATCATCCAGGTCATTACCGGTCTTCTTCTGCTCCAGTACTACAAACCGACCGGCGCGGAAGCGTTTACATCCTTTGTGTTCATCCAGAAAGAGGTTCCTTTCGGCTGGCTGATCCGTCAGGTTCATGCGTGGTCTGCCAATCTCATGATCGGCATGGCTTTTATCCACATGTTCAGCACCTTCTTCATGAAGTCCTACCGCAAACCACGTGAGCTCATGTGGGTCAGCGGTTTTGTGCTGCTTGTGCTCTCTCTCGGGTTCGGCTTTACCGGCTACCTGCTGCCGTGGAACGAGCTGGCTTTCTTTGCAACCCAGGTCGGTACCGAAGTTCCCAAGGTCATGCCTGGCGGCGCCCTGCTTGTCGATATCCTTCGCGGCGGAACTGACGTCAGCCCTGAAACCCTTACCCGCATGTTCTCGCTGCACGTGGTCCTGCTTCCCGGTCTTCTTCTTCTGGTGCTCTCCGCACACCTTCTGCTGGTACAGGTGCTTGGTACCTCTTCCCCGATCGGTTACAAAGAGGCCGGTCTGGTGAAAGGCTACGAGAAGTTCTTCCCGACCTTCCTTGCCAAGGACGCTATCGGCTGGCTGATCGGTTTCGGTCTGCTTGTCTATCTGGCAGTCATGTTCCCCTGGGAAATCGGCGTACAGGCCAACCCGCTCGGATCGGCTCCTGTCGGCATCAAGCCTGAATGGTATTTCTGGGCGCAGTTCCAGCTTCTGAAGGACTTTACCTTTGATGGCGGTGAACTGCTTGCCATCGTGCTCTTCACGGTCGGCGCCATTCTCTGGATTCTTGTTCCTTTCCTCGACCGTCAGGCATCGAGAGAGCAGAGAAGCCCGGTGTTCACCATTCTCGGTCTGCTCGTGATAGCTTTCCTTCTGATCAATACCTACAGGGTTTATGCTGAATACAGCCAGCTGTAAGCCGTAACGGTCTGCGATACCATAAAGGCCGCCTCATCTTTACGGATGAGGCGGCCTTTTTTTTGCCACCCGCGACGTGCTGCAATGCCGAAGGGCCGCCTTTTCAGGCAGCCCCTCTCTGTTTTTCAGTGTAGTTGACCGGGCGGTATTCCCCGACAGTCCGGGATATATATGGCAGGCGGCTCTCTCAGGCCTTTTCCGGAAGCAGTTCGCTGTTCCGGGCCGGGGCATGTTCCGGAGCCCTTTGCAAGAGGGCGCCCAGTTCATATCCCGAAAGAAATGCCCGTATGTCGAGATCTTTCAGGGCATCGTCACCCGGCATTCCCGCATCCGTTCCGAGGCGCTGTTCATCATGAGTCACCCCCCGTTTCAGAGAATCCGTCAGGATAAGCCATGATGCGAGTACACTGAATCCCTGCTCCCGGAACCATGTTTTCTGATGCCGGTATGCGATCTGCAGCAGCCGCTCCATAGAACCCAGGCATGTTCGCTGCAGCGTTTCCAGGCTTTCCAGCACGACGCTTTCAGGATCCGGGGTTTCAGGAGTTTCCGGAGCCGAAAGCAGACAGCAGAGGAGATCGGCAACTGTGCCGCCGGCAATGCCGGTAAAGCCGCTTTCCCTGTAATATGCTTCGAGGCTGTCATGCATCAGCCATTCGTCTATGAGATTCGACTGCAGGAGGTTGTTCGCCTTAATCATCTTCTGAATCGAGTCCATAATGATCCAGTGCATCATGAGCGTAGGATCGGGATGTTCCTCAGGGCCGTCCGCTGTCCGCCTGTTCTCCGTGAAAAGTGCCTCGGCTCCGCGGAAGAGGGCGATGGCCTCATCCGGAAGGTTCCCTGGAACCGTGATCTGCTGTTCGACAAGATCTCCGAAAAGGGCTGCTATTTCCTCGAGCAGTTTTCCGAGATCCGCGCTGAACGCATCCTGCTCTTTTTTGCCGGCGCGGGTTTCGCCGGGCACGGGAATTCCGGGGATATCGAAGAATCCGGTAATTACCCGGTGAAGAGGTGCGAGACTCATGGAAAGCACGGCATGTTCTATCGAGCCGATTCCCCGTCCGTCGAGTTCACGGCAGAGCATATCGTAAGGGCGAAGCTTCGATGGACGTACCTCCCTGAAGTCGAGCAGAAGATTGTAACGGTATCCGTCGAGCGACAGGAACAGGCCCTCAGAGGCAAGCTGTGCTGCAGGGCGGATGAATTCGAGCCCGCAGGCATGATCCCTGAAGATTACGTACAGGTTCTCATCCGTTCCGAGTCCGAGGCCCTCGAAAAGTGACGACTGCCGGATGGCTTCCTCGAACTTGTACCCGGAGGAGGTCCTGATCCAGCCTGAAGCCTGGTTGATGGTATTGTTGAAGATGAAAAGAGCCCTGTCATCGCCAAGCCTGTTTGAATAGGCGAAGATGTTTTCGTTTACCGTTCCTTCAGGACTGTAGACATCGTAGAGGAAGAAGTTGCATACTTCGGCAAAGAGCGGGCGTTTCTTCATGATCGGGAAGATTTCCCTGTAGTGCCGCGCAACCAGATTGTCGTCGGGTTGTTCGTCGTAATAGGCTTTGGCATACTCCATACCGTATTTCTCGTGGAACCCCTCAACCTGACCGTGGCCGAACATCGGCAGGCCAGGCAGGGTGATCATCATCATGCAGATGCCGAAATATTTGTCGCCGCTTCCGAATTGCGATATCGCGGTATCCTCGTCGGGATTGTTCATGAAGTTTACGTAACGCTTGAGGATCTCCGCATCGAACTCCAGCGTGTTCTTGATCAGGTAGCGGTAACCGGCATTGTCCTCTTTTTTCAGCATGTGCATGAATGCGCTGTTGTAAACGCGGTGCATGCCGAGCGTGCGCACGAAATACCCTTCGAGCATCCAGAACGCTTCGGCAAGCAGCAGGGTGTCGGGAACTTCGGTCTGCACACGGTCAACCACCTCACGCCAGAACTCGACGGGTATGGCGGCGTCGAAATCAGCCATGCTCAACGCATGAGCGGAGCGGGAAGGTATTGCCGCGGCATGGCCGGGCAGCGGGAACCAGAGACGCTGGATATGCCGTTTTGCAAGCACCATGGCGGCGTCGAAGCGGATGACCGGGAACATGCGGGCCACATGCAGAATCTGCTGGATCACCCCTTCCCGGACTTCGGCGCTGAGGAAGTTCAGCTGTGCGGTATCGTTCCACGGCATGTTGGTGCCGTCGTTGCCGTGATAGATATAGCGGGTATCGCCGTTCGAATGATCCACCCGCTTGAAGGTGACCGCGGCATCGGTGCGGTTCCAGTAGCCGTCCTCGATATAGATGCCGTACCGGTGGTCGTCGCTGAGGTTCGGCCCGTTATAGGTGTAGTTCGCGTAGGGAGGCCAGGGCGAGGAGAGAAACCAGTCGGGCTGGTTTTTCACCAGCTCCGAATCGATACCGGTGTGGTTCGGAACCATGTCGCTGGCAAGGCGCATGCCCCGCTGCATGGTCCGGTGCCGGAGGTTGAGGTATCCGTCGTAACCACCGAGATCGTCGGCAATGTCGTAGCGGTCGAGCGCATAAGCGGAGGCCTTTGCTTCGGGGTTTCCCTGAATCTGCTTGACCTTCTGCGATGCAGGGCTCCGCTGCCAGAGTCCGATCAGCCAGAGCGAGGTAAACCCTCTTCCGGCGAGCATGTCGAGTTCTTCGTCGGGAATGTCCTGCAGTCTCGATATGTGGCGTCGGTACTGTTTGCTGAGCTGATCAAGCCAGACGTAGGTGCTTTTGGCGATCATCACCACTTCCGGCATCCATGACGAATCCGGAGAGTAGTTGGCCGGAGCATTGTCGAGCGAACTGTAATCGGGCGCCTCGGCCCCCTTTTCAAACCAGCCGCTCTCCCTGCGCCCACTTGTTCCCGCAGCAGCCTGGCTTTCAAAAAAAAGATAACGATCTTCATCCTGAATGAAGGAGATGGCCTCGTCGAGCAGAGGCCAGAATGGCGAGCCCTCAAGCAGTTCCGCCCAGTTCAGACGGATATAACGCAGTTGGTCGAGAATCGAGTTGGGTGCATGCCGGATAGGCATGGTGATCAGTTCCGCCAGATCGGTATTGTCAGGTCCGGCCGGTCCCATGGCCTTCATGGCGCCCAGCATTGTCCGGATAAGTTTCGGATAAGCGGTTTCGCCGCGGAGATCACGATCGGAGATAAACGCCGAAAAGCGGTCGAAAGCCGGGTTCTGGTTGTTCAGCCAGACAAGCAGCGACTCCTCGATAACCTCTTCACGGTTTTCGGGGTTTCTCAGAAAATTTTCGGTGCGCTCGACGCCGTTGTAGATTCCCTGCGTAGGAAACGAATCGAGGAACCGGTTGAGGTAGCGGAGGGAGTCCTGCTCCGGAAGAGTCTCCTCGAAACTTTTTCTGATGGTTGCAAAAAGTGCGGGATTTCGCACTGCAGCTGTTTTCGAGAGCACATAGTGCAGCACTTCATGGAGCAGCTTCATGCCGTGAAACTGTGCCGGGAGAATGGTTTCCGCCGTTTCGGATTTCCGTTCGGAAAGATGGGCGTTCAAAATCCTGGATTGCTCTTCAGCTTTTTTCTGGCTTTCATGCATGTCTGCCGGGAGACGAAGAAAGTCCGGGTCGTTCAGATGAAACAGCGATCTTGTGGGTCTGTTGACATAAAAATGCTCTTTGATGCCGGAGACCGGGTTCTGCTGGTTACTTGTGGTCATTATTGATTCAGTGTATGGAATACATATATCCCCTTGGTCGGGGATGTTTCATGCTCCTGTCAAGGTACGGAAATTCTGGATAAAACATCCGTTTCAGGAGCTTCAGGCCATGGACTCCGGTCATGGAGCTTCCGGGAGGGGATCTCCGGGCGGAGGTCTCGGGAAACGGCTCCTCGCGCCTGTCGGCAGGGAGCTGTTTGCCTATCGGATTTTCCTGTCGAGATAGCGTTGCAGGTAGGTGAATCCGAGATCTTTTGCGGAGCGCAGAATATCCACTCCGATGGTGCCCATGGCGATTTTTGCCGGCGAAGGGTGGTGTACGGGAGGTGCGGAAAGGATATCGGCGGCCTCGATGCTCGAGGGCTTTGCGGAAGGTTTGATTGCCCTGCCCAGAAGAAAACCGACGGCAAGCACCGTACCGGCGGCTTCAAGAGGATGTTTTTTTATAACCTCCAGAGGGGAGAGTTCCGCCTGCAGGTCTTCTTTCAGATGGCGGGCACGCTGTCTGATCTGCTCCTCCTTTTCGGCGATGGTATTCTGCAGATCCTCTATACGGGCCTGAATGCCGTCCAGATGTTCATTTGTAGTCATGTGAGGAAAGAAGGATTTTCTGTATCAGGTTCGGCAGCACGGCCGGCCTGATCTTGATGAAAAAGAAAAAACACGACAGGAATGCCAGGCTTACCAGGAGGTAACCCGTGAACGGATGACCGGTCAGTTCGCCAAGCAGCAGCGCCATGGTGGTGATCAGATAGGCGACGCCGATAAGCAGCACCACTACCAGGATGAGCAGGGCTGCTGCAACGGCGATCTTTCTGGTGATATCTATCTTGACCAGCTCGGTTTTCGCTTCGATAATAGCCATCACATCATCGAAAGTCGAGGTGACGGTGTCGTCAAGCAGCTTCGGCAAGCCTGCGTGTTTCTGCTTCGGCAGTTCTGTCCGGCTGTGCGGCGGAGTCTGACGGTTCATGTTGATAAGGGAAATATGGACGGTGCGGTTCAGCGTTTCCGTTTCAGGATAAAACCAAGCACCGCACCGGCGCCGAGCGTATAAAGCATGGCTGGTACAGGGTTTTCACGGATGTATGTTTTGGCCTTTGCTGCCGTTTGCTTCAGTTGTTCGTACTGTTCGCTTTCCATGAAAGCGGATACGGCATCTGAAATCGTGCTGCCGATCTCTTTGACCTGTTCGGGTATCGGTGACGCACCTGGTGTTTCCGGCTCTTTTTCACCGCTGCTGTGGATAATAACCGGGACTTCCTGTTCCATAAACGTTCGGCTTATTGTTGATCTGAATTCGTACAACGGAATATAACGACATTATGCTAAAACAACAGCCTTCCCCCGTCGACATTGATAACCTCTCCGGTGATATACTCGCTCTCCATGAGAAAGAGTATCGCCCGTACGATGTCGAGCGGATCGCCGGGTCGGCCGAGCGGAATCTTTTCCACCAGTTTTTCTTCGGGTTCATCCTCGCGTCCGGGGTAGATGCTGATGGTTCCGGGGGCTACCGAGTTGACCAGAATGTCCGGGGCGAACTCACGGGCAAAGATTTTCGTGAGGTGCTGGATGCCGGCTTTCGAGACCGTGTAGGGTGCGTAACTTTTCCAGACAAGTCCGGCCGAAATATCGGTCATGGTGATGATGCGAGATACAAAAGACTGTTTTCGCATAATTCCGGCCGCTTCCTGCATGGTGAAAAAAGTGCCCTTCAGATTGGTGTCGACAAGATCGTCCCACTCCGTTTCCGTCACCTCCGGCAGCAGGGTCGGATAAAAATTCGAAGCACTGGCGATCAGAAGGTCCAGTCTGTCGTACAACTCCCTGAAGAGGGCGAACGCTTCAGCGATTTCCGCCGGTTTTGCAATGTTGCACTGCACCATATCCGATTCCGGGCTCACCCAGCGCAGCCGTTCGAGCGTTTCGGCCGCTTTTTCTTCAGAGTGATGATAGGTGAAAAATACCGTGTAGCCCTGGCCGGCAACGGAAAGCGCTATCTCGCTGCCGAGTTTTCCCGAGGCGCCGGTCATAAAACAGACCTTTCTGCCGGATGCTGTCATGGCTTTATCTGTTACGTTCAGACACCAAAAAGACTTAACCGCTGTGGAGCGCAAAAAGTTGAAGAAATCTTCGTTTCCGGAACAGGTTATGCCTGTCCGGATTTTCTGGTCATATGTGTTGCCGGGTACTCCTGCGGGCAGCCCGCCGTCGATGCATGCGTTGCAGGCATGCATTTCGTGTCGAAGACTGGAAGACTGTTCTTTTGCCGGAAACCGGGGGGCGCGGACGGACAGGCGCGGGCGAAGCTCCGCCTGTCCGCTTTCGTCGCGGGGTTGTTCATGCGATGCCTACAAGCACGCTCGATGCCTTGAAAATGGCGCATACATGCGAACCTTCCTGCAGTGCAAGCTTTCTGGCGCTCTCGTGCGTGATGACTGCTGAGAGCATGGTTCCTGCGCCGATTTCGATATCGATTTCGGCACTGACCGGCCCGTCGATGACGCGCTGTACCTTGCCGCACATGAGGTTCCGGGCGCTGATTTTTGCTTCGTGCAGGTTCGTGCCGAGAATGATGGAGTTTGCCTTGATGATGGCATACGCTTCCATTCCTGTCTGCAATCCGAGCTTTTCAACCGCGCCCATGGTGATAACCGAACAGATCGAGGTGCCGTCAGCAAGGGCAAGGTCGATTTCGGCATTGACGGCGCCATTAACAATAGCGGTTATGGTTCCCTTGAATACATTCCTTGCGCTGATGTTCATGGTTTTTCTCCTGAATATTGAGATTGATTTAAGGTGCTTCCGTGAGATGCTCTTCATGGTGCTGTCCCGGATAAAAATATAGAGTTTTTTTGCCGTTATATGGCACATGCCTGAAAAGTGAGGTGAGCGCCTCCGGCAGGAACCCTGAGGCCCGGATCGGGCCTCAGGCCAAACAGTTGCGCCTGATGACTGGAGGTGCTTTACTTTTTAGTTTAAACAGCTACTTATCCTTAATTAATTATACATAACCGGCATTAATCTTTATTTATTTCGTTCCTTTGTGTGCGGACTTAAAATATTCTGTACGTATCCGTACAATTCGTGCGCGTATTCAGGGCGGGAATCTGGTCGTTTACCGGACGGCATGACACCTGTGATTTTTTGTGAAGGCGGCTTTACTCTGTCGATAAGTTGTTTCCGGGTTTCTTTTTAAGAGATTCTTTCGTGTTTGCCGGGAAGTCGTTTTGCCTTGATGTTCATGTTTTTTTTAAAGCCGGCATGTTTCTTGTATATCGATATGTATCTCAGGATATAACGAAATCGCTTTCAGCCTGAGTTGATTCATGAAACCAAAACAACTTGTAGCTATGAAAAAAATAGCCATTTACGGAAAAGGCGGGATTGGAAAGTCGACTACCCAGCAGAATACCGCTGCAGCCATGGCGTATTTCCACGACCAGAAAGTATTCATTCATGGCTGTGACCCGAAAGCCGATTCGACACGTATGATTCTTGGCGGCATGAACCAGGCAACCATCATGGACATGCTCAGGGATTCAGGAGCGGAAAAGATATCCGATAAAATGGTCATGGCCGGTTTCCAGGGGATTCGCTGCGTGGAATCGGGTGGTCCTGAGCCGGGTGTCGGTTGTGCGGGGCGCGGTGTCATTACGGCTATCGATTTGATGGAACAGAGCGGAGCGTATACGGAAGACCTCGACTATGTGTTTTACGACGTGCTCGGCGACGTCGTCTGCGGTGGATTCGCAATGCCGATCAGGGACGGCAAGGCTCAGGAGGTCTATATCGTGGCTTCCGGCGAGATGATGGCTGTCTATGCCGCAAACAATATCTGTAAAGGGCTTGTCAAATATGCCAAGCAGAGCGGCGTGCGTCTGGGAGGTATCATCTGCAACAGCCGGAAAGTAGACAAGGAGAGGGAGTTTGTCGAAGAGTTCGCCGCTGCAATCGGCACGCAGATGATTCACTTCGTACCCCGCGACAACATTGTTCAGAAAGCCGAATTCAACAGGAAAACGGTCATCGAATTCGCTCCTGAATCGGATCAGGCGAAAGAGTACGGTGAACTGGCGCGCAAGATCATCGAAAATCAAATGATGGTGATTCCCAAGCCGCTTGCCATGGATGAACTCGAAGAGATGGTCATCAAATACGGACTGGTCGATTAATCAAAAAAAGGAGATACCGCAATGAAAATGGTTAGAGCAATGCTGCGACCTGAAATCGCAGATGCAGTGGCAGACGAACTGGCTGATGCCGGATTTATTTCGATGACCAAAATGAATGTTTTCGGAAGGGGCAAGCAGAAGGGCATCAAGGTTGGTGACATGCATTACGATGAACTGGCGAAAGTCATGGTACTGCTGGTTGTTGACGATGAATCGGTCGAGGACGTTGTGGCTGTCATGAAGTCGAAGGCTTATACGGGGAATTTCGGTGACGGCAAGATTTTCATAACCCCTGTCGAAGGCGCGTATACCGTGCGTACCGGCGAAGCAGGCTTATAAGGAGGGCATGCTATGAAGGAAATATTGGCAATCATTCGCCCAAAACAGGTCAGCAGGACCAAGGATGTCCTCGAAAAGCTCGGATTTCCGGGGTTTACTGCCGGGTGTGTGCTCGGGCGCGGAAAACAGCGGGGTATTGCCGGCGAGATAACCTGCGAATTGCCGGCGGATCTGCACAGTGTTCCCGGCGGTTCGAAATACGTACCGAAAAGGCTGGTTTCACTGGTGGTGCCGGATGAGGATGTTGAGCTTGTCGTCAAGGCGCTCATAAAGGTCAACCAGACAAGGCAGTTCGGAGATGGCAGGATATTCGTCTGCCCGGTCGACAATGTGGTGAGGGTAAGAACGAATGAAGAGGGAGACGCCGCCCTGAAGTAAGCTTAATGCTAATTACAAACTGAGAGGATAATTATATGCCATACCATGAATTCGAATGCAGCAAATGCATTCCAGAGAGGAAAAAGCATGCGGTGACGAAGGGGCCGGGGGAGGACCTGACGCACGCATTGCCTCTCGGCTACCTGAACACGATTCCTGGCTCGATCTCCGAGCGCGGCTGCGCTTACTGTGGCGCGAAGCACGTGATCGGAACCCCGATGAAGGATGTGATCCATATCAGCCATGGTCCGACGGGCTGTACCTACGATACATGGCAGACAAAGCGGTACATCAGCGACAACGACAACTTTCAGCTGAAGAGGACGTTTGCCACTGATGTGAAAGAGAAACATATCGTTTTCGGTGCCGAAAAGGTGCTCAAGCAGAACATCATCGAAGCGTTCAAGGCGTTTCCCGACATCAAGCGCATGACCATCTATCAGACCTGCGCGACGGCTCTTATCGGTGACGATATCGATGCCATCGCCGATGAGGTGATGGAAGAGATGCCGGATGTGGACATTTTCGTCTGCAACTCCCCGGGTTTTGCCGGTCCGAGCCAGTCAGGCGGCCACCACAAGATCAACATCGCCTGGATCAACAAGAAAGTCGGCAATGTCGAACCGAAAATCACCAGCGACTACGTCATCAACTATGTTGGCGAGTACAACATTCAGGGTGATCAGGAGATCATGCTCGATTTTTTCAGGCGGATGGGCATTCAGGTGCTTTCAACCTTTACCGGCAACGGCTCGTACGATGACCTGAGAGCCATGCACCGCGCCCATCTGAACGTGCTTGAGTGCGCGCGTTCGGCCGAGTACATCTGCAACGAGCTTCGCACCAGGTACGGCATTCCGCGTCTCGATATAGACGGATTCGGTTTCGAACCGCTTTCCTCGTCCCTCCTGAAGGTCGGCAGATTTTTCGGTATCGAAGACCGCGCCCAGAAGATCATCGACGAGGAGACCGCGCGCTGGAAACCGGAACTCGACTGGTACAGGGAGCGCCTTCTGGGCAAAAAGGTATGCTTGTGGCCGGGAGGTTCGAAACTGTGGCACTGGGCTCATGTCATTCATGAAGAGATGGGACTGGACGTAGTATCGGTTTACACGAAATTCGGACACCAGGGCGACATGGAAAAAGGCATCGCACGTTGCGAAGAGGGCGCGCTGGCCATCGACGATCCGAACGAACTCGAGGGTCTGGAGGCGATGTACAAGCTGAAGCCGGATATCATTTTTACCGGAAAGCGTCCCGGCGAGGTGGCCAAGAAGATAAGGGTTCCTTACCTCAATGCCCATGCATACCATAACGGTCCTTACAAGGGCTACGAAGGGTGGGTGAGGTTTGCCCGCGACATCTATAATGCCATCTATTCGCCGATCCACCAGCTTTCGTTCCTCGACATCAGCAAGGACGAGATTCCGGATGAAGGCGGTTTCAAGACGCAGCGGATACTCTCCGACAACGGTCTGAGCGAAGAGGTGCGCAAGTCGAACTACATGAGGGAGTACACCGGATCGCTGGATATCATCACTCCTCTCAGAGAGAAGACCTATCCTGAATTCAACAAGAAACCGTGAGGGAAGATGACAATGGCAGATATAAACGAAAAGATCGCGCAGCTCGAGAATTTCATCATGAAGAAGTGCCTCTGGCAGTTTCATTCCCGAGCATGGGACAGAAAGAACCAGAACGAGAACATTCTGAGGATGACGGCTGAACTGCTCTGCGGAGAAACCGTCAATACGGAAGACCCTGCAGACCGGTGTTACTGGGTAGATGCCGTCTACCTTGCCGATTCGTACAGAGAGAGATTCGACTGGCTGGCTTCGATGAGCAAGGACGAGATCAGGGAACTCTTTCTGGCCCTGAGGGAGCGTCTGGATTACGTCCTGGTAGACGGCTCTCTCAACGAAGAACTCACCGATCCCCGCTATTAGGGGGTGACGAATCGCAACAACATGGAAAATATGGATAATTATTTAACCGACTACTTATGAACTGTGAACTTAAAACCAAGGAACGGACCGGCGTTATCAACCCGATCTTCACCTGTCAGCCCGCCGGCGCCCAGTTTGCCAGCATCGGCATCAAGGAGTGCATCGGCATCGTGCACGGCGGTCAGGGTTGCGTCATGTTCGTCAGGCTGCTGATTTCCCAGCACTTCAAGGAAAGCTTCGAAATCGCATCTTCATCCGTGCACGAGGATGGCGCCGTGTTCGGTGCGCTCGACCGTGTGGAGCAGGCCGTCGACGTTCTGCTGATGCGCTATCCCGACGTCAAGGTCATTCCGATCATCACCACCTGCTCGACGGAGGTGATCGGCGACGACGTGGATGGTGTCGTCATCAAGCTGCAGGAGGAGCTGCTCGACACCAAGTATGCCGGCCGCGAGGTACACCTCATCCCGATCCACTGTCCGAGCTTCGTCGGCAGCATGATCAGCGGGTACGATACGGCGGTGAGGGATTTCGTCAGGTACTTCGCCGAGAAAGGCGAACCGAACGGCAGGATCAATCTTATAACCGGCTGGGTCAACCCCGGTGACGTGACAGCCCTGAAGCACCTGCTCTCGGAAATGCAGATCGATGCGACCGTGCTTTTCGAAATCGAGAGTTTCGATTCGCCGCTTATGCCGGACGGCAACCATGTTTCGCATGGGAATACGACCATTGCCGATTTGAAAGATACGGCAAATGCCTATGGAACGATTGCCCTGAACCGGTACGAAGGAACCAAAGCGGCGAAATATCTCGAAAAGGAGTTCGGGATTCCTTCCATCATAGGGCCAACTCCGGTCGGCATCCGCAATACGGACACCTTCCTGAAGAATCTTAGCAGGATGACGGGCAAGCCTGTTCCGGAGTCTCTTGTTCTTGAACGGGGCAGGGCGATCGATGCACTTACGGATCTTACCCATATGTTTCTTGCCGACAAGAAGGTCGCCATTTACGGTAACCCCGATCTGGTCATCGGTCTTGCCGAGTTTTGCCTCGATCTGGAAATGAAGCCGAAGTTGCTTCTTCTCGGCGACGACAACACCGCCTATGCGGAAGACCCCCGTATCAGGGCGCTGCAGGAAAACGTCGATTACGACATGGAAATCGTCATGAATGCCGACCTTTGGGATCTTGAGAACAGGATCATCAACGAAGGGCTCGAACTCGACCTGATACTCGGCCATTCGAAAGGCCGGTTTGTGGCAATCGATCACAACATTCCCATGGTCCGGGTAGGCTTTCCGACCTACGACCGAGCCGGCCTTTACCGTTATCCGGTTGTTGGATATGCCGGTGCGACATGGCTTGCCGAACAGATGGCAAACACGCTTTTCGCCGACATGGAGTACAAGAAAAGCAGAGAATGGATTCTCAATATGTGGTGAACATCGTCATGGTGCCGGATTTTTTCGGGAATCCGGCACCATGACGATACAGGAGAAGATAAACAGAAGCAGCAACAGGACACACAACAACAGTACACCATGAGCAACAGTACCATTCCTCCCTTCGGAGCCATGCGCCGCAAGGAACGGGAGATCACCAGTCGGGATGAGATCGACGCCATTCTCGGCTTATCGACCGTGATGAACCTTGCCTTCAGCGACAACAACGTTCCGTTTCTCGTGCCGGTTTTTTACGCCTATGATGGAGCGGCGCTCTATTTCCATTCATCCAGCAAGGGCACCAAAATGGAGATTCTCAGCCGGAACGACCGGCTCTGTTTCGAGGTCTCGGTGGATCAGGGCGTGATCGAGAACGATATGGCCTGCGATTTCGAGGCGCGCCATCGTACGGTGATCGGTTTCGGCAAGGCAGGCATCATTGAAGACATTTCTGAAAAAGTGAGAGTGCTTGACATGATCGTCGCACGTTTCACCGACAGGAAGTTTTCCTACCCGCAGGGAAGCCTCGATAACACAGCGGTTGTCCGCATCGAAATCGAATCGATCAAGGGCAAGAAACACGGATTCTGATGGGTCCTTTACCATAATGCATCCGCTTTTAGCGGATCCCTGGTGTGAACATGAAAACGGAGTTACCATGCATATAGCAGCGATAGTCGACGGCAATGGCCATGCCATACCTTTTGGTGAGCCGGGAACGGTGATCATCTACACCCTGGCGGGAGATCGATGGAAAGCTGGCGACGCCTTTGCTTTCGAACCCGGAGGCCACCCCGGGCTGGCCTCCCTCAAAGACGCAATCCAGACGCTTGCGGCGAAACTTGGCGACTGCCGTATCATGCTTCTCCGGGATGTCCGGGGTTTTCCCCGTACGATGCTGATCGAGCTTGGATTTACGCTCTGGTCCGTCGCTGGGGATCCTGCGGACCAGCTTGACAACGTCATGCAGCTGACTGCTCAGGCTGCCGAAGCGGCAGCAGCGGCTGTTGCGGCAAACCAGGCATCTGCTTCGGATATGGCGGTACCGGCATTTCTGGGCGGCAGCTGCGCGGGGATCTACACGATCGATATCAGTCAGGTGCAGGGCAGCGGAACAGGTCATAACTCAAAAGATATCCTGCTTCCCTTTTTGCAATCGACCCCTTTCACCAGGCTTGATATTGTCTGCGACCATGTTCCGAAATGGTTCCCGGGTGAACTTGGCGCCATGAAGCTGAATTTCTCTACCACGCCACTTGAAGATGGCCGATGGCTCATATCCGTCCGTTCGGATGCTCGCCGCAATGGGCATCGATCGGGATGTTCATCATGCGGGTAATGTTCCGGAGAATCATCATCCAACAGGCTTTCGAGCATTTTGTCACCATTCTGATTTATGAAGGGAGGAATCCATGCCACTGAAAACAGAAAACCACCCCTGCTTCAACGATGAGTCGCGTCACAGGTTCGGGCGAATCCACCTCCCTGTCGCGCCGAAATGCAATATCCAGTGCAATTACTGCAACAGGAAGTTCGACTGCATGAACGAAAACCGTCCGGGCGTCACAAGCAAACTCCTTACGCCGGCGCAGGCCATACACTATCTGGATCGGGCAATGGCGATGTCTCCGAACATTTCCGTGGTGGGCATTGCCGGACCGGGAGACCCGTTCGCCAATCCATCGGAGACCATGGAAACGCTGCGGCTGGTAAGGGCAAAATATCCCGAAATGCTGCTTTGTATTGCAACCAACGGTCTCGATCTGTTGCCTTATATCGATGAGCTTGCCGAGCTGGAGGTCAGTCACGTCACCATTACCATCAACGCTGTCGATCCGGAAATCGGATCGGAGATCTATACATGGGTACGTCATAAAAAGAAACTCTACAGGGATGTCGATGCCGCTAAACTCCTTATAAAAAGACAGCTTCATGCTCTTGAAAAGCTGAAGGAGGCGGGTGTCACCGCCAAGGTGAACTCCATCATCATTCCCGGCATAAACGATGCCCATATTGTCGAGGTATCACGAACAGTTGCCGGCCTTGGCGCGGATATTCTCAACTGTATGCCCTACTACAGTAATCCCGGAACCGTGTTCGAAAACATTCCGGAGCCATTACCGGAAGTGGTTCTCGAAATACAGGATGCGACAGCCGAATATCTGCCGCAAATGAAGCATTGCGCCCGTTGCCGGGCCGATGCGGTCGGCATTATCGGAGAAGCCAACAGTGACGGCATGATGCGGGAACTGGCAACCGCAGCACTGATGCCGGAAAATCAGGAAGGGCCCCGACCCTGTATAGCCGTCAGCAGTCTGGATGGCGTACGGATCGGTCAGCATCTGGGAGAAGCGGACCGCTTTCTCGTTTATGCCATGGCTCCCGAGGGCGACAGGTGTGTTCTTCTGGATTCAAGAGTCGCACCTCTTCCAGGCGGTGGCCGGAAAAGGTGGGAGATACTGTCGGGTATTCTGAAAGACTGCAGGGCGCTTCTGGTAAGCGCCGCAGGTGATTCGCCGATCAGCGTGCTCAGGGAGAAGGGCATAGAGGTCATGCTTATGGACGGCATTATCGAGGATGCCGTTTTCGGACTTTTTACGGGAAAGGATTTGACCGCTTTTATGAAAAGCAATCCGATACACGCCTGCGGAACCAGCTGCGGCGGAACCGGCGGCGGCTGCGCCTGAAGACGAGGCGCCTGTACTCCCTCGAAGAGGATGTTTTTTTTGTACCACGTTATGTTTTTTATTACATAACGATTGACTGTGCGGCGCAGCCCGCCGTCAATGGCGATCGCATCGCTTCAACGCGGATATTCCGTCGTTACAGCGATGCGATGTTCCTGTTATGGAACCTCCGATTCACTGTCGTCAAAAAACAGGGCGCAATGCGGAGCGTATGGGAGGCGATGGACATCGGCACTGCTGCGGATCGGGCGGCCGGGATATCGTTATGTATCCGTATTTATCATGACATGGTGTGATCAAGGTGTCTATGTATTCGGAACTGTTTGGTGATGCCCGGGTCGGAATGCCTCAGCAACGTATCTCCCTGACAAATGCAACCAGTTCCTGCCGGTCCGGCGGAACAGGCCCGGTTTCGGGAAGGGGCGGTCATTTCGTGCTCAGTTACGGGACCCTTGACGTCATTCCTGGGAAACATGGCTTTTGCTGGGGGGCAACGCCTCGAAGCTCTGCCGGGTGAATTGTTAATTGTATCACGCGAAAAGAAAATGAACCATGAGCGCAAAAAAACGGCTACACTTCTGCGCAACCAAGGCGTGTGAAAAATCCCTGCAGAACGACTGCTCGATCTGTCGTGCGAACATATTGTCCTCCCTGTTCCGCATAAGCAAGGTGGTTGTCGAATCCTCGAGTCTTTCGGATACGCTTGCGGTGCTGCTGAAGATCATGAAAGAGGATATGGGGGTTATCAGGGGCATGGTCAACCTGCTGAACAGCAGAACCGGGAAAATCTTCATCCATGACAGCATAGGGCTCTCCAGGGAAGAGGAAACCCGTGGAGTCTATTCCATCGGCGAAGGGATTACGGGAAAAGTGGTAGAAACGGGCAGGAAAATAATCGTGCCCGTAATCGGCAAGGAGCCGAATTTTCTGAACCGGACGAAAAGCCTTCTCTCTCAGGAAGACAGGGAGCTTTCTTTTGTCTGCATACCTATTTTGCGGGGCAAGAAGGTATTGGGGGCCATAAGCGTCGAACGGGTCTGCGAAGATCACGAGCTGCTTGCCTTCGACGTTGAACTGCTCGGTATCGTTGCCGCCATGATTGCCCAGGCGGTTGAGCTCTATCTGCTCGAGAATGAGGACAAACACTTTTTGCGCATGGAAAACGAGCGCCTTCAGAATGCGCTCAAAGAGAGATTTCACCCTTCGAATATCATAGGTAATTCGAAGCCTATGCTTGAGGTTTATTCCCTGATCAATAAAATCGTCAGAACAAGGTCCACGGTACTGATTCTTGGAGAAAGCGGCGTCGGCAAGGAGCTTGTCGCCAGTGCGATACATTACAACAGCGTGGATGCCGATAAGGCCTTCGTTACCTTCAATTGTGCCGCACTGCCTGAAAGCGTCATAGAGAGTGAGCTGTTCGGTCATGAGAAAGGCGCTTATACCGGTGCGGAAAGGGCCAGAAAGGGCCGGTTCGAGGAGGCCGACGGAGGGACTGTCTTTCTCGATGAAATCGGAGAGTTGTCGCTGCCTGTCCAGGCAAAACTCCTTCGGGTGCTGCAGGAAAGGACGATCGAGCGTGTAGGCGGGAATCAGACCATAAAAGTCAATATAAGAATCATAACCGCAACGAATCGCGATCTGCAGCAGATGGTCAAAGAGGGGCGTTTTCGGGAAGATCTGTACTACAGGCTTAACGTGTTTCCTATCGTCATCCCTCCCCTGCGCGAAAGAAACAGTGACATCATTGCCCTTGCGGAATTTTTCGTTTCCCGTTTTTCGAAGAAATTCAGCAAGTCGATAAACGGCATATCGATTCCTGTGCAGGAGATGCTGCTTTCGTATCCCTGGCCGGGAAATGTCAGGGAGCTTGAAAATGTTATCGAGAGAGCGCTCATTATCGCCGAAGGTGATGTCATTCATGGTTATGACCTTCCGCTATCCCTTCAGAAAACAGCCGTATCGGGCAGCAGCACACAGCAGGGGCTTGGAGCAAAAGTCAATTCCGTAGAGTACGAGATGATCATCGAGGCCTTGTGCGATCATAAGGGCAATATTTCAGCTGCAGCAGAAACTCTTGGGCTCACCAGAAGAACCTTGAGTCTGAAGATGCAGAAGCTCGGTATCAATTATAAAAAATACCGGTGAGGGCCATAATAAGCATGTCTTGGCATGCAGCAGCCTTATGGGAGCCTCCTGAGGGCTATGGAATAAACCATGATGATGGATCGAAGATTTCTCATGCGGTATGTTTTTAACAGGTATTACACCCAGTGTATTGCGGCAAGGACAAGCACCGCAAGAAAAATCGTTTCGGCAACGATAATCGAAACTGGCTGCCAGCCTGCCTCGAAAAGCGATTTCAGGGATGTTTTCATGCCAAGAGCACCGATGGCCGCAACAAGGCACCAGCGAGAGATATCTCCGACAACGGTTCGGAGCTGTTCGGATACGATTCCTGTGCTGTTGATGCCCACCAGCAGGACGAAAAAGATGATGAACGGCGGCAAGAGAAAACTCTTTGTATCACTCCCTTCCATTGCTCTTCTGCTATGGAAAATCAGTGAAAGGGAAAAGACCGCGGGTACGAGCATGGAAACCCTGAGCAGCTTGATAACCGTAGCGGTATCGCCGGTCTTGTCCGACATGGAATATCCAGCCCCGACAACCTGGGCCACATCATGAATGGTGCCACCGAGGAAAACTCCGGCAGCCTGCGGATCCAGTCCGAGTTGAACGGCAATGATCGGGTACAGGATCATCGCCAGGGTGCTCAGGGCGGTGACACTGATGACCGTGACTATGGTGTTGCGTTCGCTGTATTCGTCTTTGGGAAGTATGGCCGCAACGGCAAGCGCAGCCGAGGCTCCGCAGATCGCGACACTGCCTCCTGTCAGGATGCCGAACCGCTTGCCGCGACCCATTGATTTTGACAGAAAAAGACCGAACAGTATGGTCAGCAGAACCGAACATATGACGATGGATACCGCCTTTATGCCAAGCGACTGAATCTGATTGACCGTAATGCGCATTCCGAGAAGCGCCACGCCGATGCGGAGCATGGTTCTGGATGCGAACTGGATGCCGGGAAACGCCTTTCCCTCATCCTCGGAAAGGAAGCGGAACGCCATGCCGATCAGGAGCGCGAACAGCATCGTCGGAGCACCGTAATGGTCGGAAAGGAATGTTGCTGCGGCCGCTACGGTAACGGATGCCAGAACCCCCGGAAACAAGCTGTCAATCTTGTGTTTCGCTGTTTTTGCCCGGCACCGGAATCCGCGTCGTTCAGCTTCACGGATCAGTTCCCCGGTTGGCAATTCCTTTTCTACACGATTGGACGCGTTGTCAGTCGGCATGTTTTCTTTGTTTGTGTTGGTATTCATCACTCTCCTTGTTGATGTCTTTTACGGGCGCCATGGGAAACGCATTGCATGAATTGTCTCTGCCCGGGCTGGATCCGATACGCTCATACCATGTTTTCAGGGGGCCCCTGTAGAGGTGTTGTATTACTGCAGGTCGCGGTTCAAGATTGCCGAAAAACCAGTTGCCATGCCAATGGTAAAAAGTGATCCGGCATAACAGCAGGTTATCGGAAGCGCTTACTGTTGCATGAACTGCTTCAGTATTGAGCGGGGAGCAGGTCGCTGTAATGATCGGAGGCAAATCGCATGAACACTTCAGGCAGCCCTCCGACCTGGCCCTCGGGAGTGATGAAGAAGAACCTCCGTCGGATCGAGAATTTTTTGATCCTGACCATTTTCAGCAATCCGTTTGCAACCTCATGCATGACGGCATGTCGAGAAATGAAGGCCATGCACTGCGAATGCACCAGATAGGATTTTATCGCTTCCGAACTTCCGAGATACATTTCTACGGCAAGATCGGAAATCCGTATGTTCGAGTTCTTGAGGGCGTGAGTGACGACCTCAAGCGTTCCGGATCCCGGTTCCCTTAACAGCAGGGGAATGGTGAGGAGATCTTCGACCCTGATTTCCTCTTTTTTTGCGAAGGGATTTTTCGCGCCGCTTACCAGTATGATGTCATCATCGGCAAGCGGGGTATACATCATATCCTTTCGCTTCGTATCTCCTTCGATGATACCCAGTCCAATTTCCTTGCGGATCAGCGCCTGTTCTACCTGCTCGGTATTGGCGGTAAGCATCTGCAGGTTCACGTCATGGTATACGCGGTGGAATTTCGCAAGCAGCGGAGGCAGGGCGTATTGGGCAACTGTCGTGCTTGCTCCCAGTTTCAGCAGGCCCTGATGGGAATCATGGAGCCGGTGCATCTCATACTCGAGTTGCCGGGTTATCTCCCGTAGCAATCCGGTATGCTTCAGTATCAGAAGGCCGCCTTCGGTCAGGGCTACCCTGTTCCCCTTGCGTTCGAAGAGTTGCAGTCCGAAATGTTTTTCAAGCTCCTTGACATGCTTCGTGACGGCGGGCTGGGTGATGCAGAGCTCCTCTGCGGCTTTGGTGAAATTCAACCGCCGTGCCACGGTATCAAATACTTTCAGACGATAGTCAAACATGGTATTTCAGGTTTATTGCGTATAAGTCGCACTGTTTTTCGGCCTTCTTTCGGTTTCTCCTTATTGATTCAGCTTATGGCGCGGTTTTGATGTCGATATAAAGGCTTCCCTTTGCGAAACGTTATATCTTTTATTATATAACGAACAAATAAATGGTATGGAAAGAACAATGAATGGTGAACCAGTCCACCATCCGGTTTCCATAGTAGGGACCGGGCCTGGCGATCCGGACCTGTTGACCGTCAGGGCGGCACGGATCATAGGGAATGCCGAGGTTATTCTCTACGATTGTCCTACCGTCGAACCGGCTCTTTGCATCGCATCGCCCTCGGCCACTGTACGGTTTATCGAACGGGTAAGGCATGATGGGCCTTCCGGTCAGGCAGGGAGTTCGCGCATGCTCCGGCTTATGCGTGAATTCTTTTACGAAGGGCTCCGGGTGGTTCGTCTCAGAGCCGGCGATCCTTTACTGTTTGGCTCTCCGGAGGATGAGTGCCTTGCTCTCGGCAGCATGCACATTCCGTTCGAGGTCGTACCGGGATTAAGTGCCGGAGCCGCGGCGGCGGCAGGCTATGCAATGCCGGTCAGTGAAAAATATCAGAGCGATTCGGTGACCAGCCTCATCGCCAACGAGATAACCGATGATTTTGCGCTGGTGCGTGATGCGGCGAAGTTGATCAGGCACGGATCAACCATTGTGCTCTACATGGCGACACGGAATCTTTCCGGTATTTTCAGGGTGTTTGCCGAAGAGGGGGTGCCTTCCTGTGTGCCGGTCGTTGCGGTTGCACGATCGGGGTGGCCCGATGAGGCGTGCGGGCTTGCGACAATGGGAGATATCGCGGGGTTGCTGGCCTCCGGAAAGCTCAGGGAGCCGGTCGTTTATTTCATCGGCAGGCATCTCGGGGTGAGAAACAGCCCTGAGGGCGTGTTGCCCCCGGGCGTACTTGTTTCGAACGGTTTCATCCGGTAAGTTTTTTTTGCCTATCGTTATGTTTTTAATGTTATAGCGATGTGGCGATTCATAGATGAAAAAACTGTTTTCCGCTTTTGGTTTTGCGCTTTCCTGCCGGATAGATCCGGCAGTGGAAGCGTTGGAGCAAGAGGCATGAGCGGGATCAAAGGTCTTCTCGGCTGGCAGGGAGATGGTCGAGAAGATCTGAAAGGATACGTTGCTTTTTTTATTAATCGTTATGTAAATAAATCTATAATGCCTGACCGCGATATGAAGAAACAATCCCTTCAATTACTTATGCTTGCAGGATGTCTGCAATTCCTGCTGAACCCTGAAGCTGCCGGGGCGGCAGAGTCCGCGAAATACTATGAGACAGGAGAGGTCGTGGTGACGGCTACGCTCAACCGAACGCCGGTTTCACAGATTCCGGCGGCAGTTGAAGTAATCGGCAGGGAAGAGATTGTCGAAAGCGGGGCGAAAACCGTCGCCGACCTGCTGACCGAGGTGCAGAGCGTCAGTCTCGAACCTGCAAGCGGGCGTCAGAGTGTTGCGCGGCTCAGGGGGCTCGACGGCAGGCATGTGCTGGTACTCATTGACGGCATGCGGCTGACCTCCGGTTTTCAGGATTATGTCGATCTCTCCGAAATCCCGGCCGGTATGATCGACCGGATAGAAGTGGTTCGCGGCTCAGGATCGGCCCTGTACGGCAGCGATGCGGTAGCCGGCGTCGTCAATATCATTACCAGAAAACCTTCGGACACGTTTCATGCGGGTCTGACATTGCGCGGGGGCGAAAGCCGTCACGGTGATGCGGCTACTGTCCTGACGGAGGGTTGGCTGAGCGGCAGAACGGGGAAATTCGGTTATGTGGTTTCAGGGGGATACAGCAACAAGGACAGGTATGACCGCGACGAATCCGACCTGATGACCGACGGCGACGACCGGATTCTTGGCTCGGCGCAGACTTCACTGACCTATGATCTGTCGCCATCGGCAACGCTTTCTTTCGGGTTCAATTATGCCGATACGGAACTTGAAGGGTATCGTACCCAGACAAGCGGCGATTTTGAACGCACCGTCGATGCCGAAAGGATTTCAGCCTATGCCGGTGTCGAACTGGCCACGGGAGCGGAGTCTTCGCTGCATGTCCGGGCGTGGCAGTCTTCGTATGACTGGACCTCGGATATGACCGCTGTGGTCGGGGGCGCCACGACCACCACGACGCTCGAACAGACGAGCCGGCAGGCGGAGGCCCGCTGGACAGGGCCGATCGCAGGAAACCATCGCATCACCACCGGGGTGGAATACCGTAACGAAGATCGTACCGACGGTGAACTCGACCATGATTCCGACAATTTCGGGGCCTTCCTCCAGGATGAAATGCTGTTCGGCGACAGGGCCGGCCTCGTGATCGGGGCACGGTACGACACCCATTCGGATTTCGGATCGGCCGCGAGCCCGAAGGCCGCGCTCTGGTATCGCGTCAGCGATCTTCTCCGCCTTCGGGCATCCTACGGCGAAGGATTCCGCGCCCCGTCCCTCTATGAGCTTTATACCGGGTCTACCTATACGAAAAAGAAGATCGTCTACGCCAATGCCGATCTCGATGCCGAACGCTCCCGTTCCTATGAAGTGGGCGCCGATCTTTCGTGGAAAGACTTTTCTTTCGGGCTGACGGCTTTCCGCAACGATATGCGGGACATGATCCATGAAGTGTTTGTCGGCTATGTCAGAGAGGGAAAGAACAGCATTCCCTCGTATGAACTGCGGAATATTTCCGAAGCCATGACCAGAGGTATCGAACTGACGGCAGCTCTCCGGCTTCCTTACGGATTTACGGTTTCCGACGAATTGAGTTTCATCGATACCGAAGACGGCAGCAACGGAGAGAACCTGCTCTACGTGCCGGGAGTGACCAATACCCTCAAGCTTGCCTACAGCGACAGTCAGGGAGGACTCAGGGGAAACATCCGGGTTGTGAGCGCCGGCAGGCAGTGGGTCGAAGGGTACGAGCGTGCCGACGGCTATACACTGGTGCACGCTTACCTGTCCAGGCAGGTCAGCGATGTTGCGAACCTGTTCATCGGTGTTGACAACATCTTCGACGTGGAACCTGACGTTTATGGCAATATCGGCGGTTCAGGTGCTACAGGCACCTGCTTCTATGGAGGTGTCGCCTTCAATATTTAATCAGTCTGTGCCGGATGAAGTCGATGGTGCGAACCATCGACTTCATCCGGCATAGAAAAAAAGAAACTTCACTGTTCGGGTGCGCTCTGTCCCGTGATGCTGAATGCAGACGAGGTGGCTTTGGGCAATCCCCGTCGGAAGGGAACTCGTGAACAGGCCTGCTCGACTGGCGGTTGTTATGTTCTCTTCACCGGCAACAGTACCCGGATCGTGTCCGAAGAAAACGGACAGCCTGTTGCCGAAGACGGCCGGTTCTTGGTATTTTCCGCGAGCGTTATTGGCGGTCTCCGCCACGTGAAGCGGATGGCTCGTGTCGAGGCGGGTATGATCGAAGCGCCAGATAAACAGCGGTGTTGTACAACCGGATAAATCAAAACAGTATTATTGACATGAAAAAAATCATCGGCGTTATCGTCGCCCTCTTCCTTGTTTACGGTATGCCGTCCTCAGGCCATGCTTCGCCGGTAACAACCGGAGGAGAAGCGCTTTTCAGGAGCAACTGCAGCGTTTGCCATTCGATGCAGCCTCCGCCGAAAACGGCGCCTCCTGTGCTGGGTATCGCCTCGCACTACCGGAAAGCTTTTTCCGGCAGGGATGAGGCTGTGGCGCATATGGTGAAGTTCATGCAGCAGCCGAAAGAGGACGCATCGATACTCGGCAGTCAGGCTGTCGCCCGGTTCGGGCTGATGCCCGCCATGTCGATGGGCACCGAAGAGCTTCGTCGGGTAGCCGGATGGATGTGGGACCAGTACGATCCAGCCTTTACGTGCAAATGAACGGGAACCTGGCGGCTGCGAAGTATTATTCCGGTCTGTGGAGTTTGACGATGACTGGGTTGAAGGCTTTGGAGGCCACCAGCACCTCGTCTCCCGGTTTCATGGTCGCCACGTCCTTTTCGCTCAGCACCACTTCCACCAGTTCATTGCCGGTGCCGATAACGGCAAGATAGATGCAGTCCACCTTGCGGATCGAGAGGATCGTGCTGACGAAGGAGAACTTGTTCGAGGTGATCCGGTCGAGAAATACATCGTGGGGCGTACCTGTTTTCGTTATGCGACCATGCCTGATGACGGCTACGCTGTCCGACAGTTTGAATACCTCCTGCTTGTCGTGCGAAACCAGCATGGTTGAGAGTCCGAAGTGCTGGTGAACCTTGATGATCTCGTCCTGCAGAACGCCTCTGGTCTTCTGGTCGAGCGCCGAAAGCGGCTCGTCAAGCAGCAGGATTTTCGGTCGGCGCAGAATGGCCCGCGCAAGAGCCACCCGCTGCTGTTGTCCGCCTGAAAGTGTTTCCGGATATCGTTTCCGGAGCGCGAGAAGCCCGGCAAGTTCGAGCATTTCGTCAACTTTTACCGGATCTTTTTTCTCCTGAGCGAACAGCAGGTTATCCTGAACCGTCATGGTGGGGAAGAGCGCATAGTTCTGAAATACCAGACCGACTTTCCGTTTCTGCGGCGCCAGACATACTCCTTTGTGGCTGTCGAACCAGATTTCGCCGTTTACCTCGATACGGCCGCTGTCGGGTTTCGTAAGGCCGGCGAGCATGCGCAGCAGCGTGGTTTTGCCGCTGCCGGATTTTCCGTAGAGTGTCAGGAGCGAATGCGGTTGCATTTCCAGGTCCACCGCAAGCGTGAACGGCCCATCAGCACCCGAAAGGGTTTTCTCGACGGTAATGCTGATCATTCGTGGATGCGGTTTTCCGGAATATTGTCGCGGGTTACCAGAGATATCTGGCTCGCCTGAAGCAGTACGGTTACGGAGTCGCCGATGTCGAGTTTCATGCGCTGCAGACTCCGGAGTGTGACGATGGCCGTGCACTCTCCTGCAGCGGAATCGAGTGAGATATCGGCAAGGACGTCTCCTGATCGAATGGCGGTAACTGTAGCGGGAAACCGGTTGCTGAGGCTGATTTCTCCGCTGAGATTTCTTGCGAGAGCCGTTCCGGTTTCCTTGAAAAGCACATTTACCGGGGAACCTATGGCAAAGGCCGGTTTGAGATCGAAAAGCAGCATGGAGAGCTGTAAGCCGGATGCATCGAGTTCAACCAGAAAAAGTGAGCCGGATTCATCGTTTTCAATGCCGGTAATGAGAGCCGAGAAACTGTTCATGGTTCAATCGAGCCTTCTGAAAGACGATGCCTTGATGGCCGCAAAGATGGTTGACCCTTCGGTGATGTCGAGCTCCTCTGCAGCGGAACGCACGATCTCTGCAATGAGTTTTTTGCCGCAGGAGGAGAGCACGACGCCGAGCCTCCCATCTGAGCGAAACAGTTCCGTGACCGTGCATGCAAGCAGATTGCGTGCGCTGATGGCTTTCGGGTGCTGCTTGAAGAGGATGATATCGCGTGACGAGAGTTCGAAGAGCGATGTTTTCCCTTCCTGTCCGTCGGAAACGAGCAGGCGACCGGAGCCCCATGGATAGGAATAGAGGCCGTTTTCCACAGACGGCTCCTCCAGATGGAGCAGGTTGAGATACCCGGTCTGGCTTGTAGCCATCCGGTTCCGGGCCAGCTGGTCAGGGCTGGTCTCTTCGATGATTTTTCCCTCTTTCATGACGAGAATCCGGTCGGTCATCAGCTGCATTTCAAGTACGGAATGCGAAATGAAGAGGTAGGGTATGCCGAACTCCGCGCTCACGCTTTTCAGATAGGGAATGATCTGGAATCGCAGGGTGTCGTCGAGTGCCGAGAGCGGTTCGTCCATCAGGAGCAGACGCGGGTTGGAGAGTACGGACCGGCCCAGCGCCACGCGCTGTTTTTCACCGCCGGAAAGGCGGTTTACACCCCGATTCAGCAGCGGTTCGAGCTGCAGGACATCGATGATCGCTTGCGGGTCGATGCGACGGTTTGCCTTGCTGCACCGTTTATAGCCGTACAGGAGGTTTGCCTTCACTCCGAGATGCGGAAAGAGCATGGCCTGCTGGAATACGATGGCTATGCGGCGCTGTTCCGGGGGAAGTGATATCTTTTTTTCGCTGCTGAACAGGGTGAGCCCGTCAATTGCGATTTCCCCCCTGTCCGGCTGCAGGAGGCCGGAAATCAGGTGTACCAGCGTGGATTTGCCGCAACCGGACTGGCCGAAAATGCCGGTGCGCTGGCCTTCAACTGCAGCTGCCGCCTGCAGTGTAAAGTGCCCCTGGGTTTTTGCGACATCGATCTGCAGCCTCACGCAGCCTCCTGCTTTTCGATGTTGCGGCTGAGCACTTCATGTACAAAGAGCACCAGTACCGAAATAACTACGGCAACCAGGCAGAGCGAGAGCGCCATCATGGTGCTCGACGGTGAGCTTGCATAGTCGTAGATGGCCAGAGGAATGGTCTGCGTGATGCCGGGAATATTGCCGGCAACGATGATTGTTGCACCGAATTCGCCGAGGCTTCGGGCGAACATCAGTGAAGATCCGGCAAGAATACCCCGTATCGAGAGCGGCAGCACAACCGTTATGAGCGTATCGAACCAGCGGGCGCCGAGGCTGCGTGATGTCTCGATGAGCTGGCGGTCGATCGATTCCATGCCGAGCCTGACGGAACGCACGAGCAGGGGAAACCCCACGGTTGCCGAGGCGATCACGGCGGCTTTCCAGGTAAAGATAAAATGGATGCCCCATGCATCGAGAAACCTGCCAGCCCAACCGTTCTTGCCGAGCAGCAGCAGCAGGAAATAGCCGATAACTACCGGAGGGAGGGTGAGCGGAAGATTAACGAGCACTTCCAGCAGCACCTTCCCCCGGAACGAGCGGAACACCATCAGCCATGCCGTTGCAAATCCCAGCGGCAACGCCAACAGGGTTGCCGTGAGGGCCACTTTCAGGGAAAGCAGGATGGCCTGGATATCTTCAGCAGTCAATGACAGCATACCGTTACAATCCGCTCATTTTTTTCCGGACTCTCATTTCAGTACAAACCCGTACTTTTTCAGCACCGATTTGGCTTCGCTGCCCTGCAGGTAGGCATGGAAGCTCTGTGCCTCCCTGTTTGTCGCGGCTTTTACGGTCAGGGCCATCGGGTAAACCACTCTGGGATAGAGTTTCTGCGGTACGGTAAAGAGCAGTTTAGCCTTTTTGCCCTGCAAGGCATCGGTACGGTAGACGAATGAACCGTCAACCTCGCCGAGTTCGGCGTACATCAGACACTCCCGTACATCCTTTGCCATGACCAGCTTGCCCTGAACCTGCTGTTCCAGGCCGGCATTCCTGATGGCCGTTGTGGCATATTCTCCGGCAGGTACGCTTTTCGGGCTGCCGATGGCAATCTTGTCAAGTTTGACAAGGTCGCGCATCGATGTGACTTTTTTGCCGGTCGATCCGGCAAAGACCAGGGTGTTGTAGGCGAAGGTTTTCTGGCTTTTCCTGTCGACAAGGTTTTTCCCTTTCAGGTAATCCATCCACTCGCTGTTTGCGGCTATGAAGAGATCGGCAGGAGCACCGTTTTCTATCTGGCCGGCCAGGGCGCCCGAAGCACCGAAATTTTTCACGAAGGTGATGCCGGGATGAGTTTTTTCATAGTTCCCGGTCAGCTCGTTGATCACCTCTTTCATACTGGCGGCTACCGAAAGGTTCAGTTCACCCGCCATTGCGGGAGCTGAAGTGAGCAGGAACAGGAGCAGGAGGATTGCGGAACGTCTTATGGATTGTAGCATGGCAGTAAGGTTTTTGTTTTTCAGGGTTGTATGACGACACTGATGTCTGCAGGTTTTCCGAAATAGACCGCCGAGAGCACGAGAATATCCACGCCGGTACCCGCGTAAGCCGCGGCGTTTTCGGCATTGATGCCGCCCGCGGCCGAAAGCTTCACGCCGGGGAACTTCCGGTGTATTTCGTCGGCCAGTATGGCGAGCTCCCCGACCGCCATCTTGTCCACCTGGACCACGTCGGCTCCCGCAGCGGCTATTATCAGCGCCTCATCGGCGGTATCGGCCTCGACGATGACCTTGTTTTCCGGTGCACGCGCTTTCAGGGGAGCAAGCTGATCGAGAAAACGCTCCACTCCTCCGAGGAAAGCAGTATGCTGACGGAACACGAGGATGGTTTCCGAAAGGCCAAGCCTGTGGGGCAGCGCACCTCCGGCCATGATGGCCTTGATGGCAACCTTTTTCGTTCCCGGAAATGATTTCCGGGTGGTGACGATCGAAATTCCGGGATTGGCCGAGCGTGCGGTTCGAACCACTTTGGCAGTTCTCGTGGCGATGCCCGAAGCGTATTCCAGCAGGTTCATGGCGACCTTCCACCCCGCATGCAGGCTTGCCGCGCTTCCGGACGCTGCCAGAAAAGCTGCTCCGGCCTCCACCTCCGTGCCACTCGGCAGGCGGGAGATTACCGTGGCTCCGCACTTCTCCAGTACCCGGCCGGCCTCTTCGGTGCACGAAATTACGGTATGGTGCCGGCTCGTGAATGTAATGGTTCCCTGTTGCTCGCCGATGCCGAGCAGTGATGTGGTGAGGTCGCCGTACGGTACGTCCTCCTCGAGAAATCGCTCGATATCCGAATCCGGCAGCTGGTGCAGTAGCATGGTTTTCTGTATTCGTTATAGCATCGACTCTATTCCGATCAGCAAAAAAAGAGAGGGTTTTCTTGTCGGAAGGCGAAAGATTACGCTTTTTACTTCTGACGCCATACGGGATGTTCTCTGATTCCGCTATCGGTTTGCTTTTTGTCTCTGGTTGACTTAATTCTGCTGTTGGCGGGTATAATATAGTGTTTTTTTAGTTGAATCAACCATTACGCCTAATAAATTAAGATTTATTGACTTGTGATGTCGGCTGTTTCTTACATTTTCGTTGAAATGATGTTGATCTCGTTATCTGCGGGGGAGTCTGATGACGGTCTTTCCCGTTATGCATAAGAGAATATAACGAAAAGGCATTGAATGCGGAAACGCCCGCCAGCCCGACCTGTCAAGTTCCTCCCGGCTCGCTCTGGCCTGTTGTCTTTTGCCGGATGGCATCCTGCCTGCCTTATTTAACTGTTCCGTAACCTGCCTGTAACAATTCCTCAACACGCCAGTGTCTATCTTGCAAGGCATGCATGATTATGCAGTGACAGGTTCTCCGTCGGCATGGCGTATACAGACGGATGCGAGTATGACCGGTCGCTTCGGAACATTTTTCCGGGAAGTGCGCCCTTTTCGTTTTCAACAACCATTTTTTAATGTCCGCAACCATGGCTGAACGGCCTGTTCACGAACACATCAGGGAGCTGTCTGATTCACTGGTGGCGTTATCCGGAACCGTACTCCGGAATTTTCTGCTTGCCATCGATGTGCTGCAGTCGCTCGACACGGACAGGGCGCGAGAGGTGAAGGATGCCGATCGACAGATCGACGATGCCGAAATTCTTCTTGAATCGCAGTGCCTCTCGTTTCTTGCCTTGCAGCAACCGGTGGCCAAAGACCTCAGAACCATTGTGGCCATCATGAAAATCAACGACTATCTCGAACGCATCGGCGATCTGTCGGTCCATGTCGTTGAGCGTCTTCCGGAAATCGGTTCCGGATTGCAGCGAGCATACGATTTCGGATCCATGGGCATGAAGGTCGGCGAGATGCTGAAAAAGGCTGTCGATGCATTTGCATTCAGGGACGACGGGCTGGCCAGGCAGATCGATATGTTTGAAGCAGAGATCGACCTCATGCACCGGGTGATTTTCAAAAAAGCAATGGCATCGATGAAGGAGCCCGCTGCGGATATCGATCAGCTTATCGCCGTTCTGAGCTTATCCCGTTATCTGGAGCGCATAGCCGATCACGCCGTAAAAATAGCCCGCGAGGTTGTTTATCTGGTAACGGGAGAGAGTGCGCGTCAGAAGGACAACTCCTATGAAAAGCTGATCGATTCGCTCAGGAATTAAACCGCGCCCTTCCGGCCAGGTGTCATCCAAATCATTATTGCCATCTATGGAAAAGAAAAAAAACGTGCTCTTTCTCTGCACCGGCAATTCGGCCCGCAGCCAGATGGCTGAAGGATTGCTCCGCCATATCGCCGGCAACCGCTTCGAGGCGATGAGCGCCGGACTCGAGCCCAAAGACGAGGTGCATCCGCTCGCCGTGGAGGTCATGCGGGAAATCGGCATCGATATCGGCGGTCAGAAACCAAAAGCTGTTGACGCCTATCTCGGCAGGGTGCCCGTGCACTTCCTCGTCGTCGTATGCAACAGGGCCCAGGCGACATGCCCCCGTATCTGGCCCGGCCTGATGGACGGCAACCGGTATTACTGGCCGCTCGACGATCCAGCGGCGGCAACAGGCGGTGTTGACGAACAGCGAGCCCTGTTCCGTCAAGTGCGCGACGAGCTGCAGCAGAAAATCGGCGAGTGGGTGAACGGGCTGAGGGTATAGCACGGCAATAACTCCACGGACATTGCAAAAACAGAAACGGCGCAGACCTTGTTGCAATTGAGGACTGCGCCGTTTTCGGCTGAAGATGCGGGCAGAACCTCTTTTTTAGAGGCTGACGTCATTGTTGGCCAGGAGGCTTGCGGTTTTGATGGCCTCGTCCGGTTTGCCGGTGTACTTCCGGATTCCCACTTTGGTTCCCTTGTACCACGGGATGGTGGTTTTCGGATCGGTATACGACGAGATCAGGTGGTTCATCGATCCCTTTGCATGGTACATGATGCCGAAGATCAGGCCGGGTTTCGTGGAGTCGTTCACGTACACGAGCGCCGTGCTCGATCCCTCCTCGTTGAACACATCCACCATGTCTCCGCTTTTTACTGCCAGTCGGCCTGCATCCTCGGGATGGATTTCCACATAGGGAAGAGGAAGCGTGA